>JAQVGF010000032.1 GCA_028696875.1 Dysgonamonadaceae bacterium | reverse complement strand
TATTTAATAACCAATATATATATAACATGATTTATTCAAAACCAAAATTTAAAGAAAAGTACGGAAATTTCATTAATGGAAAATTCGTAGCGCCAGTAGGCGGTGAGTATTTTGACAATCACTCACCCATTGACAATTCATTTATTGCCAAGTATCCGCGTTCGCAAAAAGAAGATGTAGATAATGCGGTCGCAGCAGCTAATGCGGCAAAAGAAGCCTGGGGAAATACTTCTGCGGTTGAACGGGCATCAATGTTAATTGCAGCAGCCGATCTGATAGAAGCAAACCTTGAAGAATTTGCGTTGGTGGACACTTGTGATAATGGAAAACCCATTAGAGAAACGCTAAGTGCTGATATTCCGTTAGCCATTGACCATTGGCGCTATTTTGCAGCAGTAATCAAAGCAGAAGAAGGATCGGCAACTGAATTGGATGCCGATACACTTTCAATAATCATTAAAGAGCCCATGGGCGTGGTTGCACTAATTATTCCCTGGAACTTTCCACTTCTAATGCTTTCCTGGAAAATGCCGGCGGCATTGGCTGCAGGAAACTGTGTAGTTTTAAAACCATCCAGACAAACACCGGCATCAGCAGCTTTGTTAATGGAAAAGATTGGTGAAGTATTTCCTCCGGGAGTTATAAACATTGTTCAAGGATCTGGTCTCGAAACAGGAAAACCTTTGGCATCCCATTCAGGAGTTGATAAAGTATCTTTTACGGGTGAAACTACAACTGGTCAATTGATTATGCAATATGCCTCTAAAAACGTAAATCCTGTAACGATGGAATTAGGTGGTAAGTGTCCTAATATTTTCTTCAACTCTGTAATGGACGAAGATGATGCTTTTTTAGATAAAGCAATTGAAGGTGCGGTTTCATTTGCATTTAATAAGGGAGAAGTTTGCACCGCCCCAACAAGATTATTAGTACAAGAAGATATTTACGATGCTTTTATGAAAAAAGTTTTAGCCAGAACTAAAGCAATCATTCAGACAAATCCTTACGATAGTAGTTGTATGATGGGTGCACAAGCATCTAATGCTCAGTATGAAAAAATTCTTTCTTACATCAAATTAGGCAAAGAAGAAGGAGCTAAAGTTCTGATAGGTGGTGCCGCACTTAAATTAGATGGAGATTTAGCCAAAGGATATTATATTGAGCCTACCATTTTAGAAGGACATAACAAAATGCGTGTTTTTCAGGAAGAAATATTCGGACCTGTTCTTTGTGTGACGAAATTTAAAGATGAAGCGGATGCCATAGCCATTGCAAATGATGTAATTTATGGTTTAGGTGCGGGAGTTTGGACCAGAGATGCACATCAAATATATCAAATTCCCAGGGCCATAAAAGCAGGTAGGGTATGGGTAAACTCTTATCATACCTATCCGGCTCACGCACCTTTTGGAGGCTACAAAGAATCAGGATTTGGTAGAGAAAATCATTTAATGATGATGAATAGTTACCGTCAAGCTAAAAATATGCTTATTTCTTATGATAGAAATAAACAAGGAATCTTTTAATGAGTTGAGATTAACCTGGCTCACATTGATTAGTTACAGTTTACTTTTTTGTACATCTATTTAAATAAAATGCTATGAACAATCTTTTCTATCGCTTCAGTATTTCGGTAACTCTTCTGCTTGTTGTTCTTTTCTCTTGCCATGAACAACAAAAACAAAAGATCTATCCTCAAGATGGCATAAACTTGAGTGCCGGGACTTATGATTTTCCTGAAGATCCACAAACGAAAAAGTTTCTGATTAAAAACATTGATGATGATTTTCCTGATTATCTTTCCAAGGCACTTGTGAAATATGGTTATGATATATTAACGCGCACCTCGCAAATTGTAGGACCAAATGTTGAAGATGAAAACATGCGGTTTGCAGGAAACAACCTCGCATGTGGAAATTGTCATGTTAATGGAGGGCTCAATGCTTGGGGAGGCTCATGGATTGGAGTGTTAGATCGATATCCTACATACCGAGACAAAAACGGTCAAGTCAACGATATTCAGATGCGCATTGGAGGCTGCTTTGAACGAAGCTTGCAGGGCGGCCCCCCTGCTAATGATTCTAAAGAAATGTCAGGGATTATAGAGTATTTTAAATGGCTCAGCAGTGACAGCATTCTTAATAGCAGAGAAAAGTATAGTGGTTATTTCAAAATAGATCTTCCTAATCGGAAAGCAGACACCATCAGAGGTTATCAGCTTTATAACACACACTGCTACATTTGTCATGGCTCAGACGGTGAAGGTGTTTATTTTGACAAAGATGACGTTTCTAAAGGTTATATCTATCCTCGCCTATGGGGCGATAGCACTTACAGTTTAGGTGCGGGTATGGCCAGATTAGAAACTTTTGCTAGTTTTATAAAAGCTAGTATGCCTTATGGAACTACAGCCCAAGATATGGTGTTGAGTGATGAAGAAGCTTATGACATTTCTGGCTATGTAAATATTCAAGAGCGTCCTATATCTGAGGGGATGGAAGATGATTTTCCAGATCGCACCACTAAAGGAGCAGATGTTCCATATGGACCATACATAGACGATTTTCCTCATATTCAACACCGATTGGGTCCATTGCAGCCTATAGAAGAGTATTACAAATCTCTTAAAAGTAGCAATGAGTCAACCAAAGAAGAAGATAAAAGTTTGTCTAACAATTAAATACTAACAGATGCAACAAGAAGAGAACATTGAAGCTCGCGATGTGGAACAAAAGGTAAGGAAGGGAAACCCATTTTATAATTCGCCCAATATAAGTAGAGCTGAATTTAATCTTATTAAGGCATTCTTTTATGCAGCTGCTTTATGGTTGTTAATAGGATCTTTAGCAGGTGAGCTTAATGCTTTAAAATTTATTTGGCCAGGATTAATGGATGCCTCCTGGCTTACTTTTGGGCGTATAAGACCCATACACACCAACACTCTTTTTTGGGGATGGTCTTCTCTCGCGATGTTAGGGCTCGCATATTACGTAGTTCCTAGTTCAGCAAAGGCGAAACTATATAGTGTAAAGCTTGGTTGGATTACTTTCTGGTTGATAAATATTTCAGTAATTGCTGGTTCAATCACCATGTTTTTTGGGTTTAATAATGGTATGGGAGAATACCGCGAGTTTATTTGGCCCATCATGGGTACTTTTATTCTTGCATTAGCCGTTTCTACATATAATTTTTATGTGACCATTCACAGACGAGAAGAAAATGAAATGTACGTTTCAAACTGGTTCATCATGGGAAGCTTATTATGGTCGCTTACCTTTATGATTATAGGATACTTGCCTTTTTACCAAAATGCATTGGGCGAAACCGTTATTCAAGGATATTATATGCACAACGCAGTAGGAATGTGGTTTATGACTTTTACGCTAGGCTTGGTGTACTACTTTCTTCCTAAAATGCTGAACACGCCCATTTATTCCCACTCGCTAGGTATTGTGGCTTTTTGGACACAGTTGCTGTTTTACACTTTAATTGGAACTCATCACTTTTTATTTAGCCCTCTTCCGTGGTGGATACAAGCTCAAGCTATTATCTTTAGCGTTGGCATGATGATTCCTGTAGTTGCTAGTACAACAAACTTCAGTTTAACCCTTCGAGGTCACGGAAAAACAATAAGAAAGCTACCGGGAATGAAATTTATGTTGGTAGGAATAATATTTTACTTTCTTGGATCGTTCCAGGGGTCACTTCAAGCAATACAGTCTTTAAATATAATATGGCATTTTACTGATTTCACTATAGCTCATTCTCACATGACCATGTATACAATAATAACTTTTTTACTTTGGGGAATGATTTACGGTTTTGGACCTAAAATATCAGGACGTTTTGCCGATAAAAAGTGGGTAGATATTCATTTTTGGCTAGCCTTTGTTGGTTTGCTAATTTATTCTATTTCACTTATGATCGGAGGCACTAAACGTGGAATCAGTTGGCTTGATGGCCAACCCTTCATTGATTCAGTAATACTTATGGTGCCCTATTGGACATGGCGAGCTGTAGGTGGAACCATGATGTTTCTTTCACACTTCGTATTTGGATGGAACCTTTACCAAATGCTGAAATCACCAATAAAAAATATAGAATATGAGACAATCTAAAAATACCAATCATCATCTTATTATTATCTCATCGACAATTATTTATGTATTCCTTAGTCTGCTAATAGCGGTGGGACCTGCTTATGTTATGGACAGAGGGACTAAACATTTAGCCAACGAACAAAAAATGACTACTGAGCAAAGACGAGGTTTTGAGATTTATGTACGTGAGAATTGTGCTGTTTGTCATTCTCAGCAGGTGAGACCACTTAGCATGGACAGTGTTTTTGGAAGACCTTCACAACCTTCAGATTATGCAGATATAAGACCAATAAGTACTTGGATAATGACACCTAATGTATTAGGAACAGCGCGATTGGGACCTGATTTAGCAAATGTAGGAAAACTTCGCAATAATGAGATGTGGAATTATATTCATCTTTACGAGCCACGTATAGTAGTAAAAAAGTCTATTATGCCATCTTACAAGTGGTTGTTTAAGTCTACAAATGAGGTAGAAGAGGCTCATACAATAGTTACGATACCCGAAAGCTATAAACCTGCTGGTGAATACATTATTCCAACTCGAGAGGGTGATGATCTTATAGCTTATTTACAATATCTAAATCAAGCATCATTTGATAATATTGAAGAGTCGGGAAAATTGGGAGTGAACTTTACTGGATCTAAATTACTTTCAGCTATTTACAATACTGATAATATAACAAAGTCTTCACAGGATTCTATAAGTTTAGTTGATCACGATTATTCAATATTTGATTACATAGTGGTGGCAATTTCAATACTTGTGGTGGCTGTAGCGTTTTTCTTTTTAGTTAGAGCATTTTTCGGGCTCAGAGAAGAACAAAAAGATCACATCAAAAGCAAGGTAATGAAACATGAGTAAAGAAAAATCCCAATACTTTATTGTTTGATGGTGGAGACATACAAAATGAAACGCTATCCTGCTTTTCAAACCTCACAAAAAGACAAGCATTTAGAAAGACCATTTGGAGAGTTACACAAAATGTGGAATGCCCTCATCTTGGCGAAAATGTGTGAATGATGTAACTTATTCCTGAAATTGTATAACACTTTCCATAATTCTTATTCTCATCTTTATACATAAATAAATTATTAAATCATTCGTCAAACTTAAGGAGAAAAGAATTGTTTAACCCTTAAATAAGAGAATATTAATGGGCGGAAGCCTAAAAAAAAGAGAGTAAATATGCCAGCATTTTGATCACCCTTTTCGGACTTAACAAAGGGCAGGAAACTCACATAAGCGACTCCATCAAAAATATTTATATCTGTGAATCTCCGCCCATGATGGATACAACAGAAAAATAATTAGCTAATTTGAAAATTAACGAAAAACTAATTATTAAAGAAGTGTTTTAAATGTTCATGGCAACAATAATTTATAGTAATGAAAAATCACTTAATAAATAAATAAATGACTAAAATGACTAAAATGACAAAAAATGAATATATTGAAGTAGAACCCAATGTTCGTCTTCATGTTACTGATGCAGGAGAAGGCAGACCTGTTGTATTAATACACGGTTGGCCTTTAAGCGACGAAATGTATGAATATCAATACAACGCTTTGATAAAAAACAACTTCAGGGCAATTGGTATTACCTTGCGGGGTTTCGGCAAATCGGATAAGCCCTACGGAGAATATGATTATGATATTCACGCATCGGATATTAAAACTGTCTTAGACAAGCTTGATGTAAAAGATGCTGTTTTAGTTGGCTTTTCAATGGGTGGCGCTATTGTAATTCGATATGTTTCAATGTATGATGGAGCTCATGTTTCTAAGCTGGCATTGTGCGGCGCAGCTGCCCCGATTTGGACACAACGCCCCGATTTCAAATATAACCTCCCCAAAAGTGACGTTGATGAGTTAATTGAATTGAATTATAGGGATAGGCCACAGTTATTAGCCAATGTTGGAAATATCTTTTCTGCAACTGAAACATCATTAAATGATGGTATAAAGAGTTGGTTGTATGGAATTAATCTTAGTGCATCTTCTTATGCAACAGCTCAATGTTTAATTGCTTTACGTGATACTGATCTTAGACCTGATTTGGAGAAAATTACAATACCTACAGTGATTATGCATGGCAAAAAAGATAAAATATGTTCTTTTGATTTAGCTGAACAGATGAAAGCCGGTATCAAAAATTCTCATATTATTGCTTTTGAAAAAAGCGGTCACAGCATGTTTCTGGAAGAAATGGATAAGTTTAATTCAGAGTTGATAAAATTTGCAGGAAAATAAGTAGTAAAACAAAGCATTATTGCAAAATATTCACAAAGGCTTAAGATAAAATTGAAATGGAAGCGAAAACCAAAGAGATAGGTAGTTCTGTAGATGTTAAATTTATAGACAGAAGCAGTTGGTTAAGAGCAGCTGTTCTTGGAGCTAATGACGCTATTTTATCCACAGCCAGTATTGCAATTGGGGTAGCTGCTGGAACTGATACGAGAGATTTTATAATACTTGCGACATTAGCAGGTCTGGTGGCAGGAGCTTTATCGATGACTGCCAGTAAATTCGTTTCGATATGTTCCCAAACAGATACTGAAAAAGCCGAGATAGAGCGTGAAAGAATAGAATTGGTGGAAAGTCCAGAATTAGAGATGCTTGAATTAGCAGGAATCTATGAAAAAAGAGGCTTAAAGAAAGAAACTGCGATCCAGGTAGCAAAAGAATTTACGGAAAAAGATGCTTTAGCAGCTCATGTTAGAGATGAATTGGGAATTAATAAAATCAGTCAACCAAAACCTCTGCAATCTGCACTATCAGCTGGTGCAGCATTTATCATGGGAGGAAGTCTTTCTCTTATGGTAACAATATTCCTACCTGAAAAAAGCATGGTATATACCCTCTATGGTTCCGGTATTTTTTCCCTAATAATCTTAGGCGTTGTAACTGCCAAAACAGGTGGTTCAAGTGTTTGGAAAGCAATTACAAGAATCACCCTTTGGGGTACTTTAGTTATGGGAACTAGTGCATTTGTCGGATATTTATTCGGAATGAATATGTAATATAACCCTTAATACATGGCAGAAAATATAATTAATTAACAATATATACATTAATAACTTGGCACTAATTTTATCAGAAGTCTTCAGGGCAAAATGAATTTAGCCCGAATTAAATGTATACGGCAACAATAATTTCTAATGATGGAAAAATCACTTAATAAATAAATAAATAACTAAAATGGCAAAAGCTGAATATGTTGAAGTAGAACCTAATTTTAGTCTTCATATAAAAATTAAATATAAAACGAACCAATGAACAAAAATGTATCAGATCAACTGGTGGAAACACTAGTTGATGCGGGTATCCAAAGGATTTATTCAATTGCAGGCGATAGTTTAAATCATGTGAATGCTGCAATTCATCGCAATGGAAAAATTAAATGGATTCACGTACGGCACGAAGAAACTGCTGCATTCGCTGCTGGTGCGGAGGCCCAGCTAAATGGACTGGCCTGTTGCGCGGGCAGTAGTGGTCCTGGACATGTCCACCTGATAAACGGATTATATGATGCACACCGTTCATCGGCATCGGTATTAGCCATTGCTTCTACGATTGCAACGAATGAGTTTGGAACTGGTTTTTTTCAGGAAACAAACACCATTAAACTTTTTGACGATTGCAGTTGCTACAATCAAATAGCTACTACACCTGCACAATTTCCACGTATGTTGCAGGCTGCCCTTCAACATGCAGTGCATAAGAAGGGCGTGGCGGTTATAGGATTGCCGGGCGATATTACCGATCTGCCAGCTATAGAAGCTGAAACAACGACTACGCTGTTCAGAAATCAGCCTGTTATAAGACCTTCCGAAGGTGAACTGCAGAAACTGGCCAAACTATTGAACTCGCACAAAAAAATTACTATTTTTTGTGGACTGGGTGCTTCTGAAGCACACAAAGAAATCATTCAGTTGGCTGAAAAGTTAAAAGCTCCGATAGCTTATTCCTATAGGGCAAAGATGGCAATTCAGCATGATAATCCTTATGAAGTAGGACTCACAGGATTGTTGGGGGTTGCATCGGCCTATCACGCTATGCACGATTGTGAACTGTTGGTATTGTTGGGTACCGATTTTCCATACACTCCCTTTATGCCTGTTAAAAATAAGATTGTTCAAATTGACATTAAACCCGAAATCCTGGGGAGAAGAGCCAAACTCGATCTGGGCCTTTGCGGAGATGTGAAAGATACTTTGCAGGTGCTCTTGCCACTCTTAGAAGTGGAGGAGGATACCGATTTTCTTGATCTACAATTGGAATTTTATCAAGAAGTCAAAAAGAATTTACAAACCTATGTAGAGGATCCTGGGAAGCCCAATGAAATTAATCCTGAATTTGTTGCTTCTATGATTAACGATCTGGCTGCCAAAGATGCCATCTTCACGGTAGATACCGGAATGTGTAATGTATGGGCTGCGCGCTATATCGATGGAACCGGCAAGCGGAAAATGCTGGGTTCGTTCAATCACGGATCCATGGCAAATGCAATGCCACAGGCCATTGGTGCGGCTCTTGCCCGTCCTGACCAACAGGTTATTGCCTTTTGCGGCGACGGAGGTCTTTCGATGATGTTGGGCGATCTTATGACGATTGTTCAATATCAGTTGCCCGTGAAGATTATTGCTTTTAACAACCAATCTTTAGGAATGATTAAGCTGGAAATGCAAGTAGCGGGGATTCCCGATCTGCAAACCGATATGTTAAACCCAGACTTTGTGAAAGTAGCGGAAGCAATGGGGATACTTGGTATTGGAATTGATGATCCTGATGATCTGAAATCAGGATTGGAGAGGGCTTTTATGCATGAAGGTCCTGTATTGGTCTCTATTCAGACTGATCCGAATGCTCTCGCCATGCCTCCCAAGTTGGAATTTGACCAAATGAAAGGATTTGCTTTATATATGGGTAGAATGATGTTAAGCGGACGTATGGATGAGGTATTTAAGGTTATTTCATCCAACTATAAGCATTTGGGTGATGTGTTTTGATTTGGAAATATATTTGTGATTAGCGTTTAATGAATAAAATGTGTGACAAAGCTTGTGTGATTTCTAATAGTCAGCACAGTTTGTCAGCATCCCGAATGTTTCGGATTCAAAGCCTTACGAACACATGCTCAACTAAAGCTTTGTCAAATCTACTGCCGACACATTTATATTATTAAAAAAATAAGAAAAATGCTTGAAATTGTACTTCTTACTGTCTTTGCACTGTTGCCTATATCCAATCCATTTAGTACGATACCCCTGTATCTGTCGCTTACCGCAGGACATCCTAAAAAGTGGGCTCAGAAACAAGCGCTCAAGGCTGCTATTTACATGGCCGGTATTCTGCTTGTCTTTCTTTGGGGCGGTGCTTAATTAAAGGATTCTTCGGGATTTCGATTCCTGCTATTCGTGTTGCTGGTGGAATAATTATTATGCGAGTGGATTTTAGCATGCTCAATCCAAACGAATCTGATGATATCACGGAAGAGGCCAAACAAGAATCGAGGACAAAAAAAGATATTGCCTTCACCCCTTTAGCAATGCCCTCTTTAAGTGGTCCCGGCTCTATTTTTGTGGTTATCAGCATGGCTGCTGCATCGGATGATATCCTTGGTTATCTTGCTGTCTCCATTGGTATCTTGGCTCGCAATGTGCGGCGCTCCATTGATCTCCAGGTTTTTAGGAATTACAGGACTTGATGCGCTCACAAGAATTATGGGATTTATCCTTATCAGTATTTCATTCCAGTTTATACTCGATGGTCTTGGAGGATACATCGCTAGTGAAAACTTTTTACAACCCATCATCGAAAACTTAAAGTTGTTGCTAAACCAATAAGGCGAAAAACAATTGGAAAGATAGAAAAAAGCTGAAGATCAATTTAATTTAAATCCACCCCACACTGCCAATACTCCCAAGGTAATGCTAAAAAAGATATAGAGAATAAATAAGAAAGTATTGCCCGATTGCCACAATTGCAGATTCTCGGAGGCGAAAGCAGAAAATGTGGTGTAACCACCACAGAATCCAGTTATCAAGAGTAAAGACAAACTCTCGTTTTTTCCCATATTAGGCAACAGCCAACCAGCTAATAGCCCAATAAGGAAACATCCCACAATATTTGCAATAAAAGTACCCACTAGTGCCCAATCAGAAGAGATGAACCGTGCTGACACACGTGAAGTAAGGAGTCGAAGCATGCTGCCAACACCACCGCCCAGCCCAACGAGTAGTAAATCTTTAATCATTTGGTTGTTTTTTCTATCGAATGAATATTTATACCTGCACCACTTCGTGCAATTTCACATAAAACACGTAGCCCCTAACATTGCCATAACCCATATCACGAATACTTCTCACGTAGCGCTGCACCTGTTTCACATATTTACTTTCGGTGGCTTCGCCAAATTTATAGTCTACAACAATTACTTTGTCTCCGTTTATCATCACTCTGTCGGGACGAATGAAACTCAAGGATGGATGCAACAATTGCTGTTCGTTCAGCACCTGATAACTGCCCGAATACCACTCTTGTACTTCGGGCAATGAGAGACTTTGGCTAAGTAGTTCGTGTACTTTTTGTTTTTCGTTGGTAGTAAGTTCTCCGCTTGATACTCTTTTCTCCAATGCACTATCCAAATCGGATAAAATGCGCATTTCGCTCACAATTTCGTGCATAAGTTTGCCAAATTCTCGTGTGCCATCGTCCGAGAAATAGCCAATCCCCGACAAGCGCATCTTCAAACGGTTGCGAAACGGAATGGATTGCCAATGGCTGTCATCACTCTCTTCCACTTTTGCCTCATCCGAATCTTTCTCCAATGGTTTGGCTTCGCCAAAAGTGAACGAATGAGTTTCCTCATCAAAATAGTTGGCTAATTTGAGTGTGGTTTCATCAGTTGCTTCATCTGAAACGGATGCTGAAACGATTCGCCACAGCAAATTGTTGACTCGTTTCATTTTATCGGGCTCCTTCTTTTTGTTAGATTTGGGTTTAGGCGCAAAAACAATTAATTGGTGCTTGGGGCGCGTAAAAGCAACATAAAGCAAATTGAGGTTGTCAATGTAAGAGTAAAGTTTTTCCTGCAAATAATCTTGTTTAAAAATAGTCGCATTCAACTTGTTTGAGTACATCACGGGCACAACGCCAATTTCATTGAACGGTTCTACCTCTGGCTTACACCATAAAATGTTCTTGTTGGGTTTGGGTTCAAACATCCAATTGGCAAACGGCACAATCACTGCTCCAAACTGCAAACCTTTTGATTTGTGAATGGTCATTAGCTGTATAGCATCTTGATCGCCCGGTGAAAACAAACTCTTTTTTTCTTTCACTTCGTTCCACCATGTAAGAAAACCATCCAAATCGGCAGTTTTGCGCGCACTATATTCATTGATAAGGTCGAGAAATGCCTGAATGTACACCGTATCGGTGGTTTGTGTTCCCTCCTTCAACAAACCGAACAGCGCCTCAGTTAATTCGTACAATGGCAACGATACTATCGAAATCAACTTCAGCTTTAATTTGTGAGGAAACTCTTCAGCGTGTTGTTGCACATATTTGTCGAATATTTCCGATGCACTCAATTTTGTGGTAAAGCGATAATATTCATAAATAGCGCGTACGCGTACCGTCTTTTCCAGCGGACTATTGATGTAGTTGAGCAATGCCACCACAGCTTTAATGCACGATGAGTTGTTAAGTAACAACGCTTGGTTGGAAATGAAGTCGTATTTGTATTTAGATTCGGGATTTTCATCTTTATAAAGAAGCAATGCCTCCGAAATAGTTACTGCTTCAGCTTGTGTACGCACAAGGATAGCAATATCTTTCAGATTGTGTTTATTCTCCTGCAACTCCTCCAATGTTTTGGGCAGTTGAGTTAAAACTTCTTCTTTCCAGTTGTCTACTTCCTCTTCATCAATAAAACGAATGCTCACACTGCCCTCATCGCTTGGTCTGTGTGGAGCAACTTCTTGGAAAACCTGATTATAGGCAGACTCAATTTTCGTAGAAAAATAAGCGGAGTTTCCAATTTCTTCATCACTACCAGTGAATTCATCTTGCATGATACGCGCACCATACTCAAAAAACTGATTGTTGAACCGAATGATGTTGGTATCGCTTCGCCAATTGGTGCCTAAGATATGTTCTTGAATATTGGGTTTCGAAAAATCTTGTTCAATCTGCTCTTCAAGCAGTCGCCAATCAGAATTACGCCAACGGTAAATACTTTGCTTCACATCGCCCACAATCAAATTGTAGTTTCCAGAGGACAAACTCTCTTGCAACAAAGGTCTGAAATTATTCCACTGCATGGTTGATGTGTCTTGAAACTCATCAATCATAAAATGATTGAGTCGTCCGCCAATTTTTTCGTAAATGAATGGCGATTCGCTGTCTGCAATTATTTTGTTTAACAGCTCGGTTGTATCCGACAAAAATAACATGTTGCTATCTCTGCGATATGTTTGCAGGCGATTGTTTACATCGTTGAGAATTCCCAGCGTGTTGAAAAGTCGCAATATCTCCTCAGAAGTGATGTAGTTGGTGCAATCGTTGTAATGGCTAATGATCTCTTTTACACATTCATTCAATCCATCATTGTAGGCATTCTCTATGGCATTTTTTATGTCATCGGGAGTCTTTTTAACATACCAACAGGTCACATCATCGGGAAATTTTAGGAAAGTAGGTGTTAAGTCAGGAAACTCTCCCTTTGCCCATGCCTCAAACCTTCGAAATTGTGAGCGGCTACTTCCGGAAAAATCAGTAAACTCCAAGTTATGTTCATTAGTTATATTTTGTGCACGCTTACCAATCTCTTTCAGACGATTTTCGTAATCGCGAATTATTGCGTACAATTTTTGCTTATATAGTCTGAGGGCTTCTTTATCTTTTATCTGTTCTTGCACAGGTGCCGATAAAGTAATAAATCGTTCGTCAAATAAATTGTAGGCAAGTTTGACTATTTCATCGTTTATTTTCCAGGTTTTGTTATCCTCAATACGCTCTTTCATGAAGTCCAGCAACCAATCTATTAAATTCTCATTACCATCTTCATCCAATTCGTTGAGCATGAGATCCACAATTTCGGGTAAAAAAGACTTGTTGTCTACTTCCACTTTATAGCCGCCCGCTATTCCCATCTCGCGCGTAAACGCGCGCATGGTTTGCTGGAAAAATCCATCGATGGTGCTAATAGAAAATGAGGAGTAATTGTGCAAAATGCTTTGCAGGATGCCTTTGGATTGTTGGCGAATAGTTTGTTCCGATAATTTGAACTCAGCCATCAACTGTTTCAGGAATCCCGATTCATTGCCAACGGCAAGGTTGTTGAGTTCTTCAACAATGCGACTCTTCATTTCGTCGGTCGCCTTATTAGTAAATGTCACTGCTAAAATATGGCGGTAATTGTGCGGAGCAGTAAAAAGCAGACGTATGTATTTGCCCGTAAGTTGGTGGGTTTTACCCGATCCGGCCGACGCTTTGTAGACATGGAGATATGGAGGTTGATTAATTGACACGCGCTTTCTTGTATCCTTCCTTTTGTAATATGGTGAGCACTTTGTCGCGCATATCGCCTTGAACAATGATTTCACCATTCTTCACCGATCCGCCTACTCCACACTTCACTTTCAACATTTTTCCCAAAATATTCAAATCGTCATCTGTTCCAACGAAACCTGTTACGAGTGTAACGGCTTTGCCGCGTCGTTGTTTAGTGTCTAATTTTATCCTCAAAAGTTGTTTTTCTTTAGAAATAGTTTCCTCCTCCGGAGTTTCATTCTGTTCGTAATGATAATCGGGATTTGTTGAATATACTATGTTTAAATTTTTCTTCCAGTCGTTCATTATAATTGCTGTTAGGTGTTAGCTATTAGGTGTTGGGTGTTAGGATAGAAATGAATTAGAATTTCTTAAGTTTCACAGACTCCACAACATTAATAATATAATCGCCCATGCGTTCACATTCTTGTACCAAGTCGGTATAGAAAACACCCGTTTGATAGTCATAAATTTTATCATTAACATCTTCAATATTCTTTCTTTTCAGCATATTGCGCATTTCGTTTAGTCGGTTTTCATATTTAATGCTATCCGCCATATCAGCATCTGTTACTTCTTGTAGCTTCAGCACCTCCTGCATTTTATCTAACGCCTTTTCGAGTTCTTTCCACATCATGCCGATGTTTTCTCTTAAGCCTTCAGTAAAGACAGCGTTCGCTTCCAATTTACGTCTGTAATGGCGCGCCATATTGTGACACGAGTCTGCTATGCTTTCAATCTCCGTTACACCACGCAATATCGATCTTATTCGCTCTTTACTCCTGTTACTCAGTCTTCCTTCGGCAACTTTGTTCAGGTACGACCCTATTTCTATTTCCATACGGTCGCTTATGCCCTCATATTTCTCGATACGAGTAAAAAGCTTTACAAATTTTACTTCATCTTTTGCAACAGCGAGCTTTTGCACTAATTTAAACATTTTTCTTGTTCTTCGTGCATAAACCTCCATCTCTTTTTCTGCTTGCAGAATAGATAGCTCGGCCGTAGAAAGCATACCGGTAGAGATAAACTGCAGCTGGAATTCTTCGTCTTCATCGTCTACTTTGGGTTTGATGATAATTTTGCAAATTCTTTCATACAAATTTACAAACCATATCATAATAAATACGTTTATAATATTAAACATAGTGTGAAATAACGAAAGTCCATACGATGTAGCAGCTTCATAGGAATGATACAAATTCTGTTTGGCAACTAAATCGGCTGAGAGTTCCGACGTTGGTGATGTTGTGATCATAGAGAACTCATGAGGGGACAAAGAAGACAGAAACCCGGTCATTTCTGCCGGATTTGCAGGCCCAATATTATTAATGATGTTTGCCGTCATACCTGTAAAAGCTTTAAAAACAAAGAGCATCCAAATCACACCCAATGTGTTAAACATTAAATGAGCAAAGGCTGCACGTTTAGCAGAAATGTTAGCAGAAAAAGCAGCCATATTGGCCGTAATGGTAGTTCCAATATTTTCACCCATAATCATAGCCGCTGCAGACTCAAAATCGATCCATCCGCGTGAACACATAATAAGTGTGATGGCTACCGTGGCACTGGATGATTGCACAATAATTGTAAGTATTGTTCCAATAAATAGAAAGATAAGCGTTGAAAGAAAGCCCAAATTTGAAAAATCACTTACAAAGGCGAGCACCTCAGGATTGTTTTGTAAATCGGGCATAGAATTCTTTAGATAATCGAGTCCTAAAAACAGAAAAGCAAAACCAAAAATAAATTCTCCCAATGATTTACGTTTACTTTTTGCGGAAAATATGAGCGGTAAACCTACACCTAACAAAGGAATGGAAATGATACTGATGGAAAACTTACCGAAACCGAACAAAGATATCATCCATGCTGTTACGGTGGTACCAATATTTGCTCCCATAATTACGCCAATGGATTGTACCAAAGTGAGTAAACCGGCATTCACAAAGCTAACTACCATAACGCTGGTGGCGGACGACGATTGAATGAGGGCTGTAATTAAGATTCCCGTGAGAACTCCCATCAAACGGTTGCGAGTCATGGCGGTGAGAATGGTTCTGAGCTGTTCGCCTGCCAACTTCTGCAAGCCTTCACTCATAATCTTCATTCCGTAGAGAAACAAACCTAAAGATCCGACAAGTTTTAAGAAATCAAAAAAAGTATAGTCCATTTTTCAAGATGTAACGTAATTTTAAAGCAAATATACTTCAAATTGAATGAATCACAAATATTTATTAAACATATAAAAATAAAATAATTGTCACCAACATGAGGTAGTTTTATGGAATATATCTATAACAAAGAAGAATAACTAAAATAAAGAATAGGTATTTGCTAAATTTTTTGATGATTTACCGACTCAACTACATTTATAATATAATCTCCCATATGTTCACATTCTGAAATAATATCCATATAGAAAACACCACTCTGATAAGAATAAATATTGTTATTTACATCTTCAATATTCTTGCGTTTCAAGAAGTTGCGCATTTCATTGATTTGCGTCTCATAATTTATAAACTCAGTCATATCCTCCTTTGTAACTTCTTGCTTCTTTATAATCAATTGCATTTTATCGAAAGATTTTTCTAAGAGATTAAACATGGCGAATATATTTTCTCTTAAATTGTCGGGAAAGGTAACGTTTGCATCCATTTTTCTTTTATAATGTTTGGCAAAGTTGTGACAAGAGTCTGCAACGCTTTCAATCTCAGTTACACCTCTTAAAATAGCTCTGATCCTCTCCTTACTTTTGTTACTCAATTTTCCTTCAGCCACTTTATTCAGGTAAGTTCCAATTTCTACTTCCATACGATTACTAATACCTTCGTATTTTTCAATACGTGCAAAAGTTTTTACAAATTTCGATTCATCTTTCGTGACAGCGAGCTTCTGCACAATAGAAAACATTTTTCGAGTTCTGTTTGCGTATACCTCCATCTCTTTCTCAGCCTGCAAAATAGAAAGCTCAGCCGTAGAAAGCATTCCTCTTGATATATATTGCAATTGGAACTCTTCGTCTTCTTCATCTGCTTTGGCTTTAATTATTAGCTTACATATTTTCTCGTAAACATTTACAAACCAAATCATTATAAACACATTGGAAACATTAAAAAGGGTGTGAAACAATGAGAGCCCGTAGGATGTCGAAAGTTCATAGCTATGGTATAACTCCTGCTTTGCAACCAAATCGGCAGATAGTTCCGATGCCGGTAGTGAGTTTATAGAAGAAAATTCCTGAGGTGAAATGGTTGACAAAAAACTGCTCATTTCTGTGGGGTTCACAGACGAGACATTTTCAACTATGCCTGCAACAGCATCAACAAAGTAATTGAACACAAAGAGCATCCATATTACACCCAACACGTTAAATAATAGATGAGAAAAAGCCGCTCGTTTTGCAGTTACGTTGGCAGATATAGCTGCCAGGTTAGCCGTTATTGTTGTTCCAATGTTTTCTCCCATAATCATGGCAGCCGCCGACTCAAATCCAATCCATCCTCGCGAACACATAATAAGAGTTATTGCAACCGTAGCGCTTGAAGACTGGATGATGATGGTGAGCACTGTTCCGATAAAAAGAAAAATAAGCGTTGAAAGAAAACCCATATTTGCAAAATTGCTAACGAAAGAAAGAACCTCAGGATTGTTTTGCAAGTCAGGCATTGAATTTTTCAGAAAATCAAGTCCTAAAAAAAGAAACGCAAAACCAAAGATAAATTCACCCAAAGATTTGCGTTTACTTTTTGCCGAAAAAATTAGTGGAAACCCAATTCCCATCAAAGGAATTGATATGATACTGATGGAAAATTTGCCAAAACCGAACAAAGATATCATCCAGGCTGTTACTGTAGTACCAATATTGGCTCCCATAATTACGCCAATGGACTGTGTTAGCGAAAGCAACCCGGCATTCACAAAGCTTACCACCATGACACTGGTGGCTGACGAGGACTGAATGAGAGCCGTTATCAAAATACCCATAAAGACTCCCATCACGCGGTTTTTTGTCATGACAGCTAAAATGTTCCTTAGCTGTTCGCCTGTCATTTTTTGTAAACCCTCGCTCATTATCTTCATTCCGTAGAGAAACAAGCTTAATGACCCGATGAGTTTCAGAAAATCGAAAAAAGTATAGTCCATGTTCAAAAAATAACGTAATTTAGTCGACAAATATACACATAAATATTATCGATATTAATAAATAAACATATTCTAATAAATAAATTATGACTGATACAGTTGAAATCCATTTGAAAAACACAGGTGAAAGAAAACATGTTCCAATTGGTTCATCATTAGTGGAAATCCGAAAGATTTTTAATTTTGAAATGCCCTATTTGATAGCCAACGCTAAAGTAAATAACCGAACCGAATCGCTTGCATATAAAGTTTATCGTCCAAAATTGGTGGAATTTGTGGACATTACTTCATCTTCTGCCATGAGAACTTATGTGCGATCGCTCTCTTTTATTTTGGCAAAAGCAGTAAATGATGTCCTACCCGATGCAACTACTTATATTGAACATGCAGTATCAAAAGGGTATTTTTTCCATATCGAAATTGATGGTGAAACGGGGAAAGTGACCCCAAAACAACTGGACAATGTACGAAAAAGAATGCACGAAATTGTAGAAGCCGACTTACCTTTTATTTCACGAGAAGAGGAAACGGAAGAAGTAGTTAAGCTCTTTCGAGAAAATAGAATGGAAGACAAAGCCTTGCTATTGGAAACTTCCAATTTTATGTATTCGCGTTATTTTGAGCTCGATGGATACGTCAACCATTTTTACGGATGTTTGACACCATCAACCGGATATATCACCATTTTTGATGTAAGACACTACAACGGTGGATTTTTGCTGATGATACCAAATCGAGTTAATCCGGACAGGCTGGAAGCGTTTATAAGGCAAGATAAATTATTGGATGTTTACCGCGAACATCTTGAGTTTTTAAAGATAACCGGGCTTGACAACGTTGGTGACTTAAACAAAGCTAAACGTGATAATCGTATTTCAGAAGTTATTCAAATTGCCGAAGCATATCAGGCAAAACAAATTGGTGATATTGCTGCACAAATTGCCGAGAAGTACAAAGAAGGTGTACGCGTTATTTTAATCTCCGGACCTTCCTCGTCAGGCAAAACAACATTTAAAAAACGTTTGGAAGTACAATTGTTGGTTAATCTGCTCAAACCGGTTGGTATATCGTTAGACGACTATTTTGTGAACCGGGAAGATAGTCCGTTAGATGAATTTGGCAAACACGATTACGAGTCGCTTTATGCATTAGATTTGCCACTATTTGAAGAAAATATGTTGGCACTGATGCAAGGCATTGAAGTGGAACAACCCACTTATAATTTTGTTACAGGTAAACGTGAATACCGTGACAATAGACTAAAAATTGATCCGAATGATATAATTATTGTGGAAGGTATTCACGCACTGAATCCTGAACTTACTGCAAAAATTCCACCTGAAAAGAAATTTATGGTATACGTATCGGCGCTTACGTCAATCTCGTTAGACAATCACAACTGGATTCCGGCATCGGACAACCGATTGTTACGTCGTATTGTGCGTGACTATCGTTATCGAAATTACTCCGCTGTGGACACGATTTCTCGCTGGGAAAGTGTTAGAAGAGGTGATGAAAAATGGATCTTTCCATACCAGGAAAATGCCGATGTGATGTTTAACTCGGCTATGATTTACGAATTGGGTGCCATACGCCGACATGTGGAACCCATTTTGCAACAAGTGCCACGCAAAGCACCGGAATACGCCGAGGCGTATCGTTTGTTGAAGTTTCTCTCTTATTTCAATTATATTACCGACTTTGAGTTGCCGCCAACTTCTCTACTGCGTGAGTTTGTGGGTGGGAGCAGTTTTAGATATTAAAAGTGTGATGTGTGGTATGGGGTGTGTGGTGTGGGTTGATTTGA
>JAQVGF010000184.1:3063-4471 GCA_028696875.1 Dysgonamonadaceae bacterium | reverse complement strand
ACAAGACTGACAGTAAGTCGACTTTGGTATTTGCAACCCACGGATTTATCAAAAAAAGTGACAAAGTTCCGAAAAATGAAATTAATCGAGCATTAAGAATTAAAAAAGAATATTTCGACAACAAATAAAAAACAAACCCTATGACAACTAAAGAAATCAAAAGTTTTTCGCTTGCCGAAATGAAAGATAAATATATCGGTAAAGTTGGAACTACAGAACGAGACGAGTATGAGTATGAACTTCGTATGGATGTTTTGGGTAAAATGATTAAAACAGCAAGACAAGAACGGCACTTAACTCAGGAAGAGCTTGGAAAACTCGTAGGAGTTCAGAAATCGCAAATTTCAAAACTTGAAAATAGTGCTAACAGTGCTACAATTGACACGGTTATTAAAGTTTTCAAGGCATTGAAAGCAGAAATCAATTTCAATGTTAAAATAGAAGATAACTTTATTAAACTCGCCTGATAGAAATGAAAGCCGGACACACAACAATGTATAACTCTTTCAAAAGCAACTCTAAATAAAGAAAATTGCCGCCCCTGCCATACTAATAAATGCCCCAATAACTTGTTGCGTAGTTACTCTCTCTTTGAACATGATGGCAGAAGGTAGAATAATAATAATGGGAGTTAATGCCATAAGAGCAGATGCAATGCCTGTTTGAGTATGCTGTATGGCAAAAAGCGATAAAGCAACACCAATAAACGGGCCAAATATGGTTCCAATGGTGATTGCTTTCATGCTTTGAAAATCATTTAAGGTAAACAGAACTCTTTTCATACGTTTCATATAGATCATCAAAATCAAAAAACTGAAGAATCCAAAAATAGCTCTAATTTGAGTTGCTGCAAGCGGATCGTAATCCCCAATTCCTTTTTTGCTCAATATTAAACCGAGTGCTTGACCGAGAGCTCCACCTAAAGCATAGAGAAAACCTTTGAGAGGGATATTTAATTTCAATTTTTTGCCGGCAATGGCAATTATAATACCTGAAACACTTACAATAATACCCACTATACTTTTGAACGAAAGTATCTCACTCAGAAAGAACCAACCTATTACGGCAGTGAGCATGGGAGCAAGGCTCATAACCAATTGAGAAGTACGAGAACCAATAACTACATAAGATTGGAAAAGAAGTAAATCGCCAATAAAAAAACCAACCACACCGGAGAGACCCAACCAAAACCAATTATAGGAAGTGGCATCCATCGGAAAAAATGTACCTCGCGTGAATAGTAAGGTGATGCCAAGAAATATAATCGCAAGGAAAATACGAATAATATTTACTGAAAGTGATCCTACTTTGCGTCCTGCTTTTTCAAAAAAAAGTGCACTCAGTGTCCAGCAAACAGCCACAAGAAGGGAGGCTATTTCGCCAATGTGTGATTGGAATGGCATAGATT
>JAQVGF010000184.1:0-2963 GCA_028696875.1 Dysgonamonadaceae bacterium | reverse complement strand
TCCTCCGCTACAAATCCCGTTCTTTTTATCGTCTTTATTATATCGTTAGCTTCTAAACTATCCGTTTCAACAGTCAGGATTTTATCCGGATTATCTGTATCGACTTGCCAAGAAATAACTCCCTCTTTTTTGTCCAAAAAAGGTTTTACTCGTGCTTCGCAATTGGAGCACTCTATATTGGTTTTAAATTTTAATGTTTTCATAATGGTTGATATCTGTTTTGTAAAATATTTTTATTATTAGTTGAAATGTTCTGTCATGGCTCACAGGATCTTGCAGCTGTCAGCTGTCAGCTATTAGCAATCAGAGATTTTATGTCATTCCGACCAAAGGGAGGAATCTGTTCAAAAAATAACAGATTCTTCACAGCGCTCAGAATGACAAAGTAATTCACCTTTAGCTATAACTAGCTCTGAATTAATCACTTCAGTTATATATTCCCATATTATTATGGTAACAGCTAATACCCAATCTAACAGCCAACAGCTAAAAGCTAACATCCTACAGTTTCTTCGATCTTAAGCGCAGACTATTCGTTACCACACTCACAGAACTCAGTGCCATAGCAGCACCCGCAATCATCGGGTTCAACAAAAACCCATTGATTGGATAAAGGATGCCTGCGGCAATAGGAATTCCGATGACGTTATAGATGAATGCCCAAAACAAGTTTTGGCGAATCGTTTTAACAGTTCTGTCCGATAGCCGAATTGCTTGTGGTATCTTCAGTAAATCGGATGAGATAATGGTCATTTTTGCGACTTCCATTGCAATATCGCTCCCTTTGCCCATGGCAATGCTAACATCGGATTGTGCCAATGCACCACTGTCGTTGATGCCATCACCAACCATTGCCACAACTTTTCCTTGTTGTTGCAACTCTTTTACCAATGCAGCTTTTTCTTCCGGAAGCACATTGCCTTTATAATTGGTAATGCCCAGTTCTTGTGCCAGTGATTTAGCAACTTCAGGATTGTCACCGGTAAAAATAGCGGTGTCAATTTTCATTTTCCTCAATTCCTTAATGGCTTCCTGGGTTGTAGGTTTCAGCTTATCTGTAATGGATATAACTCCCAATACATTTTCATTATCTGCAAAAACGGCTACCGTATGTGCAGCTTTCAAAGCCTTGTTTACTTCATCTTCTAACTCTCTTGAGAAAGTGATATTTTCAGATCGGATATATTGTGGATTTCCAATCATATACTGTTTGTTGTTGTACTTTCCATCAATTCCTTTTCCGGTTACCTGATGTATCTCAACACCATTCAACAACTCTGTTTCATTCTTAAGATGTGCAGTTATTGCATCCGCCAGAGGATGCTCAGATTGTGCTTCAATGCTATAAAGAATATTTTTTTGCTCTGCGGTAATATTCTTGTGCCAAGTGATGCTGCTCACTTCCGGTTTACCTTCGGTAAGCGTGCCGGTTTTGTCTAAAACAACTATATCGATTTTTCGTCCTAATTCCAGACTAACGGCATCTTTTATGAGGATGCCCTCTTCGGCTCCTTTTCCAATGCCCACCATAATTGCCGTAGGAGTTGCTAAACCCAGTGCACACGGACAAGCAATAACCAACACAGTAACCATTGCCAACAGACCATGTACAAAACTACTTTCTCCACCCAATATCATCCAAAGAACAAAACTTAAAACAGCAATTCCCATCACAACCGGAACAAAAATACCGGCTATTTTGTCTACCAGATTCTGTACGGGCGCCTTGCTCCCTTGCGCTTGTTCCACAGTTTTTATAATGTGTGCCAACAAAGTATCTTTCCCCACTTTGTTCGCTCTAAAACGAAAGCTTCCTTTTTGATTAATGGTTCCGGCAAAAACTTTGGAGTTCAACGCTTTTTCTACAGCAATGGGTTCTCCGCTTATCATACTTTCATCGATAAATGAAAATCCTTCCGTCACCACTCCATCCACAGCGATACGTTCGCCCGGTTTCACCAAAATGATATCGTTCACCTGCACATCCGAGATAGACACTTCAGTTGGAACATCATCCTTAAATACAATAACCGTATCGGGTTGCAAGCCCATTAGTTTTTTAATGGCAGAGGAGGTGTTTCCTTTGGCACGCTCTTCCAACATTTTTCCAAGCAATATAAAAGCAATGATAACACCCGCTGCCTCAAAATAGACATGAGCTTCCAAACCTTTGCTTGTCCAAAATTCAGGAAAAAAGATATTGAAAACACTAAAAAGATAGGCAATCCCCGTACTCAATGCCACAAGCGTATCCATATTGGCCGAGAAGTGCTTTGCTTGTTTCCAGGCGCCAACAAAAAATCGCTGCCCAAAGATAAAAAGAATAGGTGTAGCCAATGCCCACATGATATAATCCGCATAAGGCATATTCATGAACACCATCCCAATAAGAATCAAAGGAGTTGCAAGCGCCACAGCGCTTATGGTGTCTCGCTTTAGTTTCTTATATCTCTCTTGTTGAAGCTGCTCCAGGTTTTCGCGCGATGATTCTTTCTCCTCAATTAATAAATCATATCCAACTTCCTGCAAAGCAGTTTTCATTTGTGTAGGATTCGACAACTCAGGCAAATATTCTATTTCTGCTTTACCGTTTGCATAATTTACGGCAACTCCTAAGACACCCGGCACAAACGACAACACATTTTGCGAACTTGATGCGCACGCCGCACAAGTCATATTCATAACCGGAAAAGATTGCTTAGAGGAAATAATTTCACCTCCATTTGCGCGCAATTCAGTAACCACTTGTTGAATTATTTCAGCCGTATCATCTTCATATTTATTTTTGATTCCAACAATTAAGTTCCTTTCTTGATTATCATCAAAATGAGCATCAGAAAGTCCTGATATCCCTTTCAAAGAACCAAGGAAGTCATCCACGGAAAGCGGATTTTTCTTTATCGGAATTGTATGCAGATTATTTTCTATCATAATATATTTAATAAGTGAATCCTCTCCGAACA
>JAQVGF010000183.1 GCA_028696875.1 Dysgonamonadaceae bacterium | reverse complement strand
AGTTTATTTCCAAGGAGCTCTATTTGCAAAAAATTGGCGATGTTGCACACGAATCTCCAACAGGTGTTGCAGCATTGTGGAACAGCGAGTTTTGGGAGCGAGCAGAGTCTTTGGATCTGCTTTTCGATTTGCAAATTGCCTCCATTGATGATTCGGGAAATGATATGAGAATAGTTTTCAGACGCACCACACAACAAAACGACTTGGTCAACTTTCGCGAAGGGGATATTTGCATTGTCTTTCCGCGTGAAAGCAGCGATGACAATGTGTTAAACAATCAGATTCTGAAAGGTGTTATTGCCAGCATCGATGCGGAAAAAGTGGAAGTACGTTTCCGAAACAAACAGCGAAACCGAGAGCATTTCAATAATCACACGTTTTGGTCTATTGAGCATGACACGCTGGATTCATCGTACCAAAGCATGTATAAAAGTCTTTTTTCGTTTCTACAAGCTTCTCGTGAAAAACGCAATCTACTGCTTGGTATTGCAGCGCCTCAATCCAACGAAACAAACTTAAATCCTTCGGCATCACATGCCGAAAAAGTAATTGAAAAAGCCTTAGCGGCAGAAAATTATTTTTTAATTGTTGGACCTCCCGGAACCGGGAAAACTTCTATTTTTGCGCGTCAACTCATAGAAAGGTACTATGCCGATGAAACCAAGAATATTTTGGTGCTTGCTTATACTAATCGTGCTGTAAACGAATTGTGCGAAGCAGTGAATGCAGCATTTGGCTATGATGATGGAACGTGCGACAGATACATTCGTGTGGGAACAGAGCTCTCTTGCGATGAGCCGTTCAGACATCGACTGCTCCAAAATATTTCCGAAAACGCAGCCAATCGAAATTCATTGTTAGATGAAATAAAAAAAACGCGTATTTTCATCTCTACGCTTTCTTCCATCAATGGAAGACAAGAGCTTTTCAATCTCAAAAATTTTGATGTTGCAATTATAGACGAAGCTTCACAGATTTTGGAGCCTCAATTGATAGGTGTTTTGTCAAAAGTGGAGAAGTTTATTCTAATTGGCGATCACAATCAGCTATCAACCATTGTTTTGCAAAACAAATATAGCTCAAGTGTAAAGGAGCAATCGCTCAATGATATTGGTATCAAAGATTGCCGCGATTCCTTTTTCGAACGATTGTTGCATACCTGCAAAAAGAACAATTGGACGCATGCTTACTCAACATTGATATATCAAGGCCGCATGCACAATGATATCGCAGCTTTTCCGTCATTTTTTTTCTATGAAAAAAATCTTTTTCCTGCTTTAGATTGGCAGTCTCAACCGTTGAAATTAGTCGATCAGAAAAATAGTGAGATTGATAGTTTGGTTGCAAACAATCGCGTGCTATTATTTTGTACGGAAAATATAGCTAAGCAAACAGTTTCACACAAAATAAATCATGGGGAAGCAGATACGGTGGTAATGCTTGTTGAATCCCTTCGTAGCGTTTACCATCATAGCAAAAAGGATTTTTGTGCTTCCCGAATTGGGATAATTGCACCCTATCGCAATCAAATTGCACTGATTAAACAAAAATTGGCGGAAGCCAAAGTTCCCGATTTTGAAAAAATAAGTGTAGATACGGTAGAGCGTTACCAGGGCAGTCAGCGAGATATTATACTTATCTCTTTTTGTGTAAACAAAGCGTATCAATTGGATTTTTTATGCAATTTGAGCAGTGACGGGAAAGTGGACAGAAAACTCAATGTAGCTCTTACGCGTGCAAGAAAGCAACTGTTTTTGGTGGGCAACAGACAAATCTTACGCCAACATCCCATTTATGCTACTCTTATTGATTTTATGAAAG
This sequence comes from Dysgonamonadaceae bacterium, assembly GCA_028696875.1. GTDB lineage: Bacteria > Bacteroidota > Bacteroidia > Bacteroidales > Dysgonomonadaceae > UBA2632. Next base: position 2,675 of record JAQVGF010000183.1, on the reverse strand, counting down.
ATAAAACGCATCTTTTAGAGAAATAACCTTTCTTTTTTTTCAAAAAAAGAATATCTTTGTACTCCATATATTTGCCTTATGGTGTAATGGTAGCACAACAGTTTCTGGATCTGTTTGTCTAGGTTCGAATCCTGGTAAGGCAACAAGTTGTTTTTATTAAGTCACTTATTATCAAAAAGATATAAGCGACTTTTTTTTGATCTCAAAATGGGCAATGCGGATTAAAACCGCAATGCCCGATACATGAGGTAATCCGCACATTGCGGCTACAGTTCGCATTGTGCATAGTAATAAAAAACAAAAAGGTAATCCGATTACTCCCAATAAACTGTTTTTCCTTCTTTTGCCGACTTACGTGCAGCATCAAGTATCATCACCACCCGCAGATTATTTTCCAGAGAATACAAACTATAAGGCTCAACAGCGATTTTATTCGTTAGCACATCATAAAAGTAAGAAAATGGATCAGTATAAACAGCTACATCTTCTGCTGTAATTCTTTGTTTTTCTTCGCTTCTCATTCCTTTGTAGCGAAAATGCAAATCTTGTTCATTAACAGTTTTAATGTAGCCGGTAGTACCATAAATTTCCATATCTTTTCTGCTAAAGGGCCAATTCCAGGAAGCTTGAATGATACATTGCGATTCTGGATATGAAACAATAATGGTTGCTTCATCATCCACTTTGGGATATACATCCGGTTTAAATTGGCGAAGAACTGCTGTAACCGAAATCGGCTTTTCTCCTTTTGTAATTGCAGTCATCAGGTTTGCACCATAACAACCAAAATCGACAACTGCTCCTCCTCCATTTAGAACAGGATCTGTCAACCAATCTAAAAAGAATTTATCAACACCAATCTCCTTTGGGCCTTCATGTCCATCATGAATCACCACTTTGTGAATCGGGCCAATTGAGTCATTATCGCTCACCCTATTCAACGACCAAGCTGTGGTAGGATACCAGGATGTTTCATAGTTGGTGAGCAAATGAATGTTGTATTCTTTTGCAAGTTGAACCATCTTGTTTGCATGCTCCATATTTACAGCAAGTGGCTTTTCTACCATCACGTGAATTCTCCGTGGTGCACAAGCTTCAACTACTGCCAAATGATCGAATATTGATCCAAAAGCCACTACAGCCTCTGGTTTTATTTCATCAAGCATTTTTGTCAAATCTGAATATATGAGTTCAGGTTGCAATTGGAACTGCTCCGCTCGTACCTTCACTAACTCTTTGTCTGATTCCCAAATTCCAACCACTTCGAAATCTTTTTTATCAGTTCTACCAAGGATAAATGAAATATGTCCATGCGACATGCCGGCTACAGCCAAACGAATTGGTTTTTGTGCCTGATTGACTGCACTTGTTGGTAAAACAGATGCCAGAACCATTAAAACGACAACTATATATTTTTTCATGATACAACTTTTATCATTTAGTAGAAAAGTAATTGACATTTTCATTCACTTAAAAACAAAAGTAAAGATATAAATCCAAATAAGACCGCACATTTAAGTTATATTTTAAGCATTGAGTTTTTATCCGGTTAATTGATTTGCTCACGCTTTTTTGGAGACTTATGTGTTGCATCCAGTATTACTACTACACGCAGATAATTTTCAAAACAATATATTCTTTCAACTTTTCAGGATATCATTTGAAGTTTATTTAAAAAAATTGTTTATTATTGTAGTTAGAAACTGTTTATCATGTTAAAAATCGGATGTAAATTGGAGCTTCCGTTGGATAGATGGAGCTCCAGCTCCATCTTTATGTGAAGCTAAGGATTCATACTTTCCATCAAGACCCAAATACTATCATGGAAGCATCAAACTCCAATCGCCTCCCTCTCTCATCTTCTTTCACTTCCGACTTCGGAATGCCGGAAGAGTGGCATCATGGAAAACTTCCTCATCGCAACAGAAAGAACCTTATCCAATTTATCACATTCAGACTTCAGGATAGTATACCAAATGAAGCTCTAAAATCTATTGAAGATGAAATCAAAAATTTCACAGGTACAAAAAAAGAGATTGAGAAACAAAAAAATTACGAAAAGTGGTTAGACAAAGGGTTAGGTAGCTGTGCCTTGAATAATCCTGTAATGGCAAAAGTTGTATTTAATGCTTTACATTATCACGATGGCGAGAGATACGATCTCTTTGCGTGGAGCATTATGCCCAATCATGTACATATCTTAGTTAGAACAGAAAATGATCTGTCCAAAATCGTTCAATCCTGGAAATCTTTTACGGGCAGATGGGCTATGTCGAATAACAAAAAATATAATCTAAGAATCGACGATAATGCAAAAAAATTTTGGATGCCGGAATATTGGGATACATTTATGAGAAATCGGGCTCATTTTGACAACACCGTTAAATACATTTTGGATAATCCTAAAAAAGCGAGATTACCCAAAGATAGCACTGCATATAAATATACGGGTAGTAAGCTGGGAGGGATAGAGCTTCCTGGTAGGGATGTAGATCCAGATTCATCCGAGTAAAAGCTTGGTTCCACTTGATCCAAGTGTGAAGCTGGAGCTTCACAACTCCAAAAACAATTTCATTGAACTTTTGTTACTAAACTAACGTCTTATTTAAACAGAGAGAGTTTGTTCAAACGGATAAAATATAAATCAACTAAAAATACTAATTTATGGGATTAAT
>JAQVGF010000031.1:17110-19782 GCA_028696875.1 Dysgonamonadaceae bacterium | reverse complement strand
TTCAATCCTTCCACATAAATAGCTTTGAAGGGAATGGCGGGGCAAACATACTCACATCCGCCGCAACCCACACAAATAGAGGGTTCTATATGAGGAATAGTAAGTGAACCTTTATAAGGAATCATGCTCACAGCTTGCGTTGGGCAATGTTCGGAGCAAGCTCCGCAACTGGTTTCGTCATAATATACAATGCAGTTTTCAATGATGAAATTGACTTGTCCCATTTGGGTGTGGTGCTTTTCGTCTTTGGTAAGCGGCAAAATTGCGCCGGTGGGACAAACATCACCACAAACGGTGCAATCATAGCTACAGAAGCCATGATCAAAGTAGAGTTTGGGTTGCATAATCCCGCCCAGTCCATATTCGAAAAGTGCAGGTTTAATGACGTGGGATGGACATTTTGTTACACAAAGATGACAAGAAATACATCTCTGCAGTAACCTCTCTATGTTTTGCACGCCCGGAGGAGCAATGGGTTGTTGACGTTTCAGCTCTCGTTTCAACGATACGCCAGTTGTTGTTTGTGCAAGCAAACTTGTTGCGGCCATGCCGGTAGTGAAAGTTGCCGAGAGGAAACGCCTTTTGGATTGATTTACTTCCACTGCAACCGATTCTTTTGGCTCACTCTTTTTACTCCATATTGGTTTGTAATGCATCGCGTCGCGATTGCAAGCTTCTATACAATTGAAGCAATTGATGCATCGGCTGTAATCGACGATGCGCTCTTTGGAGTTGATACACGATGCTTTGCATTTCATGGCACACAAGCCACAACTATTACATTTTTCATTGTTGAATTGAACTTTGAAAAGTGAAAAGCGACTAATGAAACCCAACACTGTGCCAACAGGACAAAGCGTGTTGCAAAAAGTACGTCCATTGCGCCAAGCAAAAAAGCCAACACTTACTAAAGTGATGAGTGCTATCACCGTTGACAAAACGCTGAGAGAATAGATGCCTACACGAAAGAATGTATAATTGTTGAATTGCGTGAAAATGGTTTCCAATAAATTGTTGCCGGCTAAATAGACAGGTCTGAACAGATGAGTGGCTATTCGTCCGTATGCACCATATGGATCTAACAAACCCAACAAAAAGGTAAAACCAAATAGAAATGCAACAACGATAATCGATAGGGTTGCCCACCTTAAAATAGTTTTTGCAGGACTGTAAATGTATCTCTTTTTTCTTTTTCGCTTTACCCTTTTAGAAAACCATGCTACAACATCCTGATAAATCCCCATTGGACAAATACCGGAACAATAAACCCGTCCAAAAACAAAAGTGAGCAACACCAAGCTTGTCAATATAATTATATTGAGTGCAAGCAAAGCCGGAATAAACTGAATTTTCGCCAAAAAATGAAGACTCTGAGGTAATAGCTCTCTAAAATCTAAGAAGTAGAGGGTTATTATAGTGAAGAATGTAATGGAAACACCTATTCGTATCTTTTTAAGCATGGGCTATTAAATTGTAATATCCGTTTAATTGTTTAATTGTTTAATCGTTTAATCGTTTAATAAGCTAATAAGGTTGGGGTAGAGGTTTATTCGCCAGTTACTAAGGTTTAAACAGAAAACCAAATAAGGTTTTTTGGATGCAAAAGGAATAGGATTTCGGGATTCGATAATCGATAACCGGAAATTCATTAACCTCTAACCTCCAATCTCTAACACCTCTAAATACGTATGCGTTTAATATTCAACCTATCCAAATCCATTGTCCCCAACCTCAACTCTTGTGCTTTCGCAATATGCGTAACTTTTTCTATCGGCATTTCTCGTACTTGATTAAAGAAATTGGCTGCTGCTGTATCTACAGCTACAATATCTTGCGACATAAACAATCCCTTAGATAATACCACATCGGCTTGAGATTTTCCGCGTGGACCGCTGGTTTTCATCAATCGATATGCGTCAACAACATTCAAAACCGCACGTTTTTCATAGCTGCATATATCGGCAATACATTGCTGTAAGTCGTTGGCATGGAAATAACCTCTATCCCACACAATGCCCATATGGTTTTTCATGGAAATAGTTAATTGTGCACCACCATGATTTTTGAGTACAGGCACATTTATCCATTTGTCGCAGTCAACAATTGCTTGATGAACCTTCGCTGTTTTCAAGCTTTTTCCATTCGGAATGGATACAGTTTTAAAATAGGACTCTTGATCGGCTGGAACTACTGTTGCACCTGCTGCTTTTGCCGCTGCTTCAATTCCACTGTTGGCATAACATTTTCGCCAGTTGTCGCATGTGTGATCGAAGACTGTTACTTCTTTTGCACCGGCATCAAAACATTGTTTTATGATTTCTACAACCAGTTTTGGATTTGTGTTTGCACCCATCTCCACAGGTTGGTCCCAACCAATATTTGGTTTCACCACAACTTTATCGCCACGACTAATAAATTTACTCATTCCCCCCATTTCCGCAATCGCTTTGCGAAACATGGCTTCTGGCTCTCCTCCCATTACTGCTACTAAATCATAAGAGCCGGTTGCACTGGTAGAATTAAACGATTGAGTAAGAATACTCATGGCATCGCTCTCTTTGAGTGAAAAGGCCGCACCGGTAAGTGCTATTGCTCGTAAAAAATTTCTTCTGTTCATAGCTTTTGGTTTTAAAATGTGATTATATATAAGTTGTAAGTCGTAAGTCGTAAGT
>JAQVGF010000031.1:0-17010 GCA_028696875.1 Dysgonamonadaceae bacterium | reverse complement strand
GGCATCGCTCTCTTTGAGTGAAAAGGCCGCACCGGTAAGTGCTATTGCTCGTAAAAAATTTCTTCTGTTCATAGCTTTTGGTTTTAAAATGTGATTATATATAAGTTGTAAGTCGTAAGTCGTAAGTAATAAGTATGAGTTAATAGTCAGCAGTCAGCAGTCAGCAGTCAGTAGTCAGTAATCAGCGGTCAGCAATCAGCTATTAGCAGTTAGCGGTCAGCTATCAGCGGGCAGCAATTCGTAATTCGTAATTCGTAATTACTTATAAAGCTGAACTCGTAATCCTCCAAACACCGTTGTTTTAGGCATTGGATATCCGGCAATCATTTCATACTTCTCTCCCAACAGATTCTCGCCTTTGGCGAAAACAGTAAGCAATGAAGAGACGTTGTAGTTTATGCGAGCATTCCACAAGTTAAAGCTCACTAACTTATCTTCTGATACTTGTTTTGATTTTATCGCTGTATATAATTTAGAGACAACTTGTATCCCCGTAGAAAAACTCCATCTCTCTTTTGTGAAATTGCTTCCCAAGTACAATTTATGTTTTGGTGCACCCAATAGTGCGTATTTCATGTCTAAATAGCTATAGTTTCCAGAAAAGCTTATTGCTTTCGTAACCTGAAGTTTGGAGCTAACTTCGAAACCTTTGTTTTCTACTTTGCCACTATTTTGATTCATCGGTTTGCCATCTACAAAGTTTACTTGTATCATGTTGTCTCCGTTGATATAGAAAACATTTAATCCCATTGTCAATCTGTTTTGAAGTAAGTTTTGCGAATACGAAAGTTCGTAGTTCATCAATCTTTCCGGCTTCAGGTCGGGATTTTGAGGAGGAAACATATACATCTCTCTGATAGTAGGATTTCGGAAACCTTTGCTAACCATTGCTTTTAATACATTACTCGAAGTTGGAGAAAAACTCACACCCACTTGAGGTATCCACTCCGCACCATTCGTTTCGTGATAATCCAAACGTACTCCTGCATTGAGCCACAGTTTGTTTGACAAAACTGATTGTTGCGTATGCACATACCCGGCTATATCGTATAAACTTACATTGGCAAGCGTTGAATCGTCTTTTTGTATTGAATATTCATTCCAAGCTTTACCTCCAAATCTTTGTAAATCGACGCCTGCTGTTGTTTGATTGTTTCTGAAAAGAGAATAAGATTGATGTGCTGAAAGTCCCATCATCTGGTCGGTTGAATGAAAACGATAGGGTAGAGGAGTACCTCCCGGATCGTAACCATCATTAATTTCGTGCCCACCAAAATTGAAATACAATTTTATTGCACCCGATCTCTTTTCAAATTTATTTTGAATAGCTGCAGAAACAACTCCTCGAATTATATCTGCATCGTTGTCAATAATTTCATTAGTAACAGTTCCCGGATTAGAACTTTTGGTTGTTGATAAATTCATATCGATGTAAGAGCTCCAATTAGAATTAAACTCATATCCCAATTTGCCCTGTCCGTTCAATTGTTCAAACTCCATGTTGTCACGATGTCCGTCCGATCGATTATATCCAATGTTCAATGTACCTATCAGCGCATCCTTTCCACCTATTGCAGATGCTTCCGCACTTAAAGTATTGTAGCTCCCATACATAACTTGTGTAGATGCACGGTTTTCATTCTCTTTTGTTTGCTTCGTAATTATATTAATTACCCCGCCCATAGCGTTTGAACCATATAACATGGATGCAGGACCTCTTATCACTTCCACTTTCTCAGCCATAAGCGATTGGTAACTATCGGCAAGCGGATGTCCCATAAGTCCCATATATTGCGGATTGCCATCTATCAAAACCAAGACACCCGCTGTGGGTGCTCCACCAATTCCTCTCACATTCATTCCTCCGGCAGCACCTGCAGCAACGCCATAACCCATCACTCCTCGCTGCGTTATAAAGAGACCCGGAACCTCTTCAGTTAACAATGGCAAAAGAGAAGTTTCTAATCTACTTCTGATTTCTTTGTTGTTTACGACTGAAATGCTCATGGGTAAATGTCGAATACTTATACTACGCGACGTTCCGGTAACAATAACTTCATCCAGTTGGATGCTATCTTTGATATGAAGTGCTGATTGAGCATTTGATTTGGATGTAAAACAGATGGCCAAGCACACTATTAAGACAAGTTTAACTTGATTCGTTTTCATATAATCCAAGGAAAACGGAAACAAGATTCATCGTACAACGAGTAATCTGCTTCCCCATTTACCGCAAAAGTTTTAACAGTTGCTGCATCTTGTAAAAGATGAAGAGCCAACTTTACAGTTGCACCGGTTTTGATGCGATCTTCAACTAAAAGAATGGTTTTATTTTTGAATTCAAAATTAATTGGTTCTAAAAGCTTCGGAGCATCAAACTTAGGCTTTTGGAATGGATCGCGTAAGTTTATTTTTAAAAGATGTAAGTCGATGTTTAGTCGTTGATTTATAATGGCTGCAGGAATTATTCCTCCGTTAGCAATTGCAACAATTAAATCGAAGTTCTCTTCAAATTCGATTTCTCTAAACTTTTGAAGCAGCTCTTCAAAAGATTTGGTTGGTAGCATACAAGGTAGTGTTAAGCTGAATTTTATAGTAATTCAGTTAAGAATTACTATAAAACATTTAAGATTTAAATTTTGGCGATTGACTTAGGAATTTCAAAACAAAATACCCTCCCACAATTTGAAGAAGAATCCCAGGCGCACCAATTCGTATATCCTGTAATGCTATAAACAGATTTTGTGTAAGAATCCATTCAAAAGCAGTTCCGATGAATTGATAAGCCAGAACGGCTAAAATAACGCCTATAAGCGATACTTTACCAAAGTGTTTTGCTGCTAACGAAGCTGCAATAGCTAAAACCACAGATTTGATCATGATGCCCGGAAGAACCGCAACGGGCGGCATCCCAAACAACAAGGAGTTAATCAGTGGAGAAAGAATTGCTGTAAGCATACCTACAAAGAAGCCATACTTATAGGCAGCAATTAAAGTGAAAAAATAGATAGGTAGTAGGATAAAACCACCATTTGGAATAAGATGCGCCAATTGTGGGAAAATTAAATTCCCCAACACAAATAACGAGGCGAGTAAATAAGTTTTGCTGTTACTTAGGCTCAAATAATTAAGTTTTGCTGTTGTGATCATAAAGCAGTTTTTTTTAGAATAAGATTGAATATTAATACTCAAATTTTTAATAGTGCACAGATTACACAAATATAATCATTTTTTTATACTAACAATACTCGTGCTGTTGTTTTATATTCAAAATCAATAAAAAAAGTACAATTTGAATCTTTTTTAAGCTTCAAAAGAAGTATCTTTGCTGAAACGTTAAAAAAACAGATGTTATGACAACTTTACAATCATTACCCGTTGACAATGCTAATAGATTAAATCCGGGTTTAACAAGGGAAAGAGCATGGAATTTGTTAACTCAGTACAACAAAGAACCATTTCATTTGCAACATGCTGAGACTTTGGAAGCTGTGATGTTTTACTTTGCCCGCACATTGGGCTACGAAGATGAAAGCTTGTTTTGGTCTTTGGTAGGCTTGCTTCACGATTTAGATTTTGAGCAATTCCCTGAGCAGCATTGTGTTAAAACGCAAGAAATTCTGGAGCAGCAGGATGTTAATTCTGAACTCATAAGAGCAATTGTAAGTCATGCTTATGGGCATCTTAACAACACCAAGCCTGAGCATATGATGGAAAAGGTTCTGTATGCTACCGATGAACTTACCGGATTAATAGGAGCAACTATATTGATGCGACCAAGCAAAAGTACACTCGATCTGAAAGTATCGTCAGTTAAAAAGAAATTCAAGGATAAGAAATTTGCGGCAGGCTGCTCACGCGATGTGATCGCGAATGGTGCGAGTATGCTTGGGTGGGAGTTGGATTATCTGATAGCAGAGACCATAAAAGCGTTGCAAGAAAAGGAGCGTAACGAGAAATCGTAGTAAATATCTAACGGACCCTTTTGCTTTGGGATGCTAAAACCCATTCATGATTAGATTTGCAAAATTGACATTTGCCTCCATTGTAAATCTGTAAAGTAAGTGTGCATACACACAAGCTACAATCATATACTCCTTCAATTTTGGATATATGATTCTTTATAAATCATCGGGTCACCGGCTGCAGAACCCAGTGCTATTATCATTACTATTTAGAAGAGAGATAACCATTTATGCAATAAAAAACTTAACCAATTACATTCTAATTGTTTTAAGTTTTAATGTTGCAAGGTATTTAGCCTCAGTATATTCTTGCATAATCTCATTGATAGTTTCTTTAACCGACATGATTTTCTCGGCTAAATAAGCTTTGCTTCCGGCAAAAGAGAATCCTTCTTCTAAATTTCCTTGTGCTGCATTAAATAATGCTGAAGCAATGCAGAAAGGAGCTGTTTTATAATCGCAAGTTTTCAAACATTTCCACGGACATCTCACAGGCATTGTTTCTCCGGCTTGTATTCTTTTTACAAAAGAATTGGAAATAACTCTTCCAGGTAGTCCAACAGGACTATCAATTAAAGTAATATCGTCGGGGGTAGCACGAAGATAGTTTTGCTTGAAAGCATCTGAAACATCACATTCATCGGTGGTAACAAATCGGGTACCCATTTTAACTGCACTTGCTCCCGCTTCCATAATTTCAAACATGTCATAGCCGGTATAAATGCCACCGGCAGCGATAACCGGAATTTTTATATTAAATCGTTCTTCCAGAGGTTTCATAGCATCTACAGTCTCTTGTACAATCTCATGAAGAGATTTTTGAACATTCAACAATTCATTCTTTTTGAAACCAACGTGTCCGCCAGCCTTTGGACCTTCTACTACAACGCCATCGGGCACACAATCGTATTTTTCTGCCCAATAATTAAAAATAACACGTGCGGCACGAGCAGAAGAAACTTTTGGGACAAATTTTGTGTTACAACCTTCAGGTATTTCAGGTTTTTTCAAAAACAGACCTGCACCTATAAAAATAACATCGACATTTTCCTCCAATGCTATTTTTAGCATATCGTCGAAGTCTGTAATAGCCATCATAATATTTACACCGATTACTCCGTCTGATTTTTCACGCGCTTTTCGGATCTCTTTTCTCAAGGATATTTTATTCGATTGGTGAAATCTTTTTCGGTAATTTGGTTCTAACATTCCGATTCCCACGGCAGAAATTACACCAATTCCTCCTTCGTTTGCCACAGCAGATGCCAAGCCGGAAAGCGATACGCAAATACCCATTCCTCCTTGTATGATGGGTAACTTGGCAATTAATCCCCCTATATTCAATCTATTCATTTTATTGTAAAATTTAAAAGTGTTGTTATTTATAATCCGCATCCGGGATCTCTGTAAGTTACTCTTCACGTATGTGTATAACAACCTTTTTTAAGGGCAGAAAGATGATACGTTGGGCAGCTTGATCTTATTTCTAACGGTTTGCTATTAATTACATAACAAAGTTATCATAATGTTTGTTCTATCTTTAATTATTATACATAAAATATCAATTGATACAAATCGCTTTTGTTAAAGTATCCAAAGAGAGATTTCACACAACGGAACAATTGCTTTTGTTTTATTGATGAAGTTTATAATAAAAAACAAATTCGTTTTTCTTTTTGAGAAAAAGAAGAAAATCACTACTTTTACAACTTCATGAAAAGTGAACAGAGGAATGAATGAAGAAGAAAAGAAAGTTGTAAAAAAAATGATTACTTTATATTGTAAAGGAAATCACAATACGAATGGAGTTTTATGTACTGATTGTCGTGAATTAAATGAATATGCATTTGCGCGTTTAAGCAGATGTCCATTTAGAGAAGAGAAGCCTACGTGTGGGAGCTGTTCAATACATTGCTACAAACCCGATAAAAGAGAACAAATAAAAGAAGTAATGCGATATGCCGGACCTCGCATGTTATTCATAAGTCCGATTTATACATTAAAGCATTTATATAAAGAATACAAACGCGATCGTAATTTCGAGAAAGCCACAAGATAAAACTTATCTACATATAGCATACAAACAGATGTCATAAACAACATGTCAATTATTAAAAAAGAGACTGTATTGTCTCAAATTCTTGCGCAGCATCACATATTAATCCCTATTGTGAACCGATTTGGTATTCGATTGGGAGTGGGTGATAAAACCATTGAGACTATATGCGAAGAGCAAGATTTGAACATCGATTTCATTTTGACCATTCTAAATGTATATCTCGACGAAGATTATATGCCTCAAAATAAATTATCACAATTTGATTTGGAACCCATTGCAACTTATTTTAATGAAACAATTCAAAATTATCTAAACTCCCTTGTACCCAATATTGAGAAACATTTACATGCGTTTATAGCTACCAGCAATTCCCAAAATGAAGAGTTAAACATATTACAAAAAGTTTTTTATCAATTTAAAGAAGAACTTGTTTTGCATTTAGAAAAAGGGTTGAAACATACCGGCGCATATCCTCACGAGCTACTACGCGACATAAAAAGTATCCTTATAAAGCACGTTTCCGGTGATTTTAATCAAAACCTCTGCTATGCAGTTATTTTCTCTGTGGGAAGTCTTGAAAGCGATTTAATCATACATAATCGATTAAAAAACTCGATATTAAAACCCAAGCTGAAAGAGCTAAGTAGTTCCGATATAGTTACATTACAAAAGTCGATATCGACTGAAAATCATCGCCATTTACCCAAAAAGAATCTGCTTACACGTCGCGAAACAGAAATTCTTAAACTAATTGCACAAGGAAACTTAAACAAACAAATTGCTGATAAATTAAATATCAGTATAAATACAGTTCTTACACATCGAAAAAATATTTTATCTAAAACAGGTATAAAAACAGCTTCGGGGCTCACTCTTTATTCCATCTCACATGGGTTGTTATCGCCCGATGAACTTAAAATAAACTAAAAAATGAGGAGCAAAACCGTTGCTTTTATTTCCGTTTTTGCAGGCATACTTCTCTTTGGAGTATCTATGGTAATGATTGGGTCGGTTTTGCCTATATTAAAAGTAAGGTTAGGTTTAAATGATTTAGAAGCCGGAGGTCTGTTTTCAATTCTTCCGTTTGGATTACTCATAGGATCCATTTTTTTTGGTCCACTCGGCGATAAATATGGTTATAGATGGGTGCTTGCCACTGCATCTATTTTTTTAGCAATCGGATTTATAGGGATTGCACATGCACAAATTCTAACAATATTGAGAGTTTGCATTTTTTTGTTTGGAGTGGGTGGCGGTGTTATTAATGGTGCTACAAGCGCATTGATTTCTGATTTAAGCAGTGATGATAAGAAAATAGCCAATTTAAACTTATTGGGCGTCTTCTTTGGTCTTGGCGCTTTTGGCATGCCCATTGTTCTAAGCATGATATCGGAGAGCTCATATGTCGCAGCAATGAATATTGTGGCGGCAACAAGCGTTTTAATAGCTATTCTATTTTTATTGATATCTTATCCCATCACAGTTCAGAAAGAAAACGTATCATTTAAATTAATTCCTTTGTTTTTAAAAAACAAGCTGTTTTTAATTATTTGCTTCTTCTTGTTTTTCCAATCTGCTTTTGAAGCAATAATTAATAATTGGTCTGTTTCTTACTTTACACAACATTTACAAGTTTCTCAAAATCAGGCACTCATTGCACTCTCTTTTTCTGTATTGGGATTAACGCTCATGCGTATATTAACCGGTGGTATTTTCCGAAATATTTCGACTAAAAACTTAATTCGCCTGGCATTTTTGTTTTTATCTACCGGTGTTATTTGTTTGTTTATTCAAACGCCGTCATCCGTATACATTAATATATTTGGATTGTTTTTAATTGGAGCCGGATTATCGCCGGGTTTCCCGGTTATGCTTGGATTAACAGGAAATATGTACAAAGAAATATCAGGCACTGCATTTAGTTTTGTCATGCTGATTGCATTAACCGGCAATATAATTATCAACTATATAACAGGTGTTTTGGTGCAAAATTATAGCATAAGTATTTTAGTATATGTTATTCTAACTGAGATTATTATAATGATGGGACTGTACTCTCTTATTCGAAAAGATATAAAGTCTTTGTAAGAAAACGGCAAATACTGCGTTACTCTCGTTTTTGAAGCAGTCATTTACTTTATGTAAACTCCTTGATTTCATCGCGCCTTGGCGAGACGAAAGCCTTGTCTTTGCCTTTTTCTTATCAAAGACTCAGAATACAATCGTTTTCCGGCAGATACGAAGAAAAACACAAATAGATATTTAAAAAACAACTTTCAAAAAAACATTTTTATTATGATAGACTTATCAAAATTATCGTGGGGAGATATTAAAGAAAATCACTACGATGTGGTTATCTTACCATGGGGAGCCATAGAGCCACACAACTACCACATGCCCTATTTAACTGATGCATACTTGTCGCACGAAATTGCCAAAGCAAGTGCAGCGTTAGCTTTGGAAAAAGCAAACAAGCTTTGTATGGTGATGCCACCCATCTATTTGGGTTCGCAGAACCCGGGACAATGGGATTTACCATTTTGCATACATACCAATTATGAAACGCAAAAAGCTATCCTAACGGATATTGTCAGCTCACTTCATGTGCAGGGTTTCCGAAAATTGCTCATAGTTAACGGACATGGAGGCAACACTTTCAAGTCTATGATTCGCGATTTAGCCATGAAATTCCCAGATTTCTTCATACTTGCTACAAACTGGTATGATATAGTGCCGAAAGAAGGTTTTTTCGAAGAAAAAATTGACGAACATGCCGGAGAGCAAGAAACATCGGTGCTGATGCATTTTTTACCCAAATTAGTGAAGCTTGAAAAAGCGGGCAAAGGTACATTACACCTGTGGAAAATGGAATCGATGAATAAGAAAATAGCATGGGCTCCTCGTCATTGGCAAGAAGTAAGCGATGACACCGGTATCGGGAATCCGGAAAAATCAACACCTGAAAAAGGAGAAAAATATGCACAAGAAGTTATAAAAGAAATATCAGAATTGTTAGTTGAATTAGCAAATTATTAATCACATAGACATCACAATCTAATGTTACGGTTTACATAAAACTATGTTCTCTTTGCAAATGCAATTCCAGATCTTTGATGATGCAATTCGGGAAAATCGCTGAGGCGTTATTATTTACGTTTTAATATTTGAGTCCACTCTGAAAAGCCTCAACTGCAGACTTGTCGGAGTAGACTCATATAATGCAGATTTACGAAGATAAGCCCAAAAATAACAAACTCCTTTAAAAGCTTTTTAAAACGAACATTTTATACTATTTTTGTAGACATTGTTCTGGAAACCAAAGGTTGTTGAAGTAAAAGATGGTTCTCCTTTTTTTTTATGACCCAATAGATTAAAAATTAAAATATTAACCCAACATTATAAATATTAAAAAACAATTATGAGTAAATCGAAAGAAAAACTTTTTACCGATTTTCCTCCTGTTACCACTGAGGAGTGGATGGAGAAAGTTACTGCCGATCTGAAAGGAGCTGATTTTGAAAGAAGATTGGTATGGAAAACCAACGAAGGTTTTAATTTAAATCCTTTTTACCGCTACGAAGATATTCGTGATTATGAATGGAGAGATAATCTTCCGGGACAATTTCCCTACATTCGCGGTACAAAAAACAATAATATCTGGTACGTACGTCAGAATATAACAGTAACAGATATTGCTGAAGCAAATAAAAAGGCATTAACCCTTCTGGGAAAAAAAGGAGTTACTTCTTTGGGTTTCGATCTTTCGAACCAGGAACTAACTATTCAGAACATTGAAGCATTGTTGCAGGGCATTCATCCTGAAATGGTAGAATTAAATTTTAAAACATGCATTAATTCTACATTGAAACTAACGAAGTTGTTGGTTGAATACCTTACTGCTAAAGACCTGAACTTATTGGAGTGTTATGGTTCGATAGAACACGACCCGTTTCGAAAGATATTTAAATTAGGTAAGGACGCACCGGAATGGAAAAACGAAGTAGTTGAAATAGTGAAAGCATCTGCACCACTACCACGCTACCGCGTAATTTCAATTACCGGAGATGCATTTGCCAATGCCGGAGCCTATTTGTTCCAGGAACTCGGATACAGTCTTGCTTACGCAAATCAGATTTTGAGCACACTTATTGAGAATGGCGTTGATCCGTCAATGGCAGCAAAAAAAATAAAATTCAATTTGGGAGTAGGAACGAACTACTTTATGGAAATTGCAAAATTCCGTGCCGCTCGCTGGTTGTGGGCCGAAATTGTGAACGCCTACAAGCCACCCTGTCCCAATGAGTGTGATAACAAAGCGGATGATGGCACGTGCCGTTGCGCAGCAAAAATAAATGTACACGCCATAACATCTTCCTTTAATACTACTGTTTACGATGCTTATGTAAATCTATTGCGTACGCAAACAGAAGCTATGTCGGCTACCTTGGGAGGAGTTGATTCATTAACTGTTCAACCATTTAATCACGCTTATCAAAAAGCAACCGATTTCTCTAATCGTTTGGCTGTTAATCAACAATTATTACTCAAAGAAGAGAGCCATTTTGATAAAGTAGCCGATCCGGGAGCCGGATCCTATTACATTGAAAAACTCACAAAATCACTTGGTGAAGAGGCTTGGAAGCTTTTCCTTGAAACCGATGAACAAGGTTTTTATGCCGGGTTAAAAGAAGGTACAATTCAAGATAAGATAAATGCATCAGCCGATGCACGATTTAAAGCTGCTGCAAGCAGAAAAGAAGTGCTTTTAGGAACGAATCAATTTCCTAATTTTGGAGAACAAGTAAGTACCAAAATAGAAGATTCGTACAAACTAGACGATCCTTGTGGTTGTGGAAGCGACAGCAAAGAGACGCCACTGAAGCGGTTAAATACAAAACGTTTGGCTCAACCGTTTGAAGCTGTACGATTGGCTACAGAACAGAGCGGGAAAACGCCTAAAGCGTTTATGCTGACGATTGGGAACTTGACCATGAGACTGGCACGATCTCAATTCTCGGGCAATTTCTTAGCATCTGCCGGATATGACATTATTGATAACTTAGGTTTCGACTCCGTGGAAGAAGGAGTAAAAGCTGCACGCAAACAAAATGCAGACCTCATTGTGCTTTGTTCAAGCGATGATGAATATGCAAAATTTGCCCCCGAAGCATATAATTTGACGAAAGGAAAAGAGATTTTAATAATTGCCGGAGCACCTGCATCTGCTGATAAATTAAAAGCACAGGGAATTGAATATTTTATAAACGTGAAGAGTAACGTATTGGATATGTTGACTCAATTTAATTCTCTTTTGGGAATTAAGGGTTTGTAATGAAATAAGTTGACTGTTTGAAACGAAGCTATTTTATTCATTAACGACTTGAAAATTCTGCGAATAGCGGGTTATTTAATGAATTTTCAAGGAAGTTAAAGGACAAAAGAGCGAGTTTAAAGCGTCAAGTTATTTCGGCACAATCCCTAAGTAATCCTCGCAATAAAATGACAAATAGTGCAAAAACAATAATTTTATATATTATATAAAGTAATCGAATGAACAAAAAAAGACCTCTGAAAAACTGGTTAATTGCCGCACACCCATGGGCTTTCCCCGCATCGGCTATGCCTGCGCTAATCTCTTTTACGTTTGTTTTTTATTCCTACAAAACAGGCGTATTAACCGATATTAATTGGATAAACGGTGTGATAGCTATCATTGGCGCAGTTTTTATGCATGCGTCCGGCAATGTAATTGGTGATTATTATGACTTTAAGTATGGAGTTGACGGAAAAGAGAAAACAGGACCAATACGCTTGTTAGTTACAGGCTATTTCCAGCCGAAAACAATTTTGTATTATTCATTAGGACTCCTAACCGTAGGAGTTATTCTGGGAATTTACTTAATGTTGAATTCGGGTTTTGAGCTTTTCTTTATTGGATTGTTAGGAATGTTATCTATCATATTTTATTATAAACTAAAATATATAGCTTTGGGCGAAGTAGTTATTTTCATAACCTTCAGTCAGCTTATAGCCCTGGGAGTTGTGTTTGTGATGACCAAGCAGCTTATTTGGAGCAGCCTGTTAGTTGTGGCGCCTGTTGGATTGTTAATAGTTGCCATTTTGCATGCCAATAACACGCGCGATTTAGTTTTAGATAAAGCAGCCGGCATCAAAACTCAAGCTATAATTTTGGGCATAGAAGGTTCTAAAACAATCTATCAAACGATATTGTTGGCAGCATATATATTAGTTGCTATTGTAGTAGCGTTTAAGTTACTTCACCCGCTTAGTTTTATTGTCTTACTTTCGTTCCCTATGGCTCTTAGGGGAATAAAAAAAATGAAACAAGTACGCTTAGATGCATTAGAAGAAATCAAAACATTAGATGTAGAGACCGCACAATTGGTAACTGTGTTTAGTGTTTTATTGATTTTAGGAAATATAATCGGAGTCATCATTTAAACAAAAATATTCAACAACAGATAAATCATTTTATCAAAACTGCTGATAAATAATGAATTGTCACTTACGATAAGAAACGCTAAAAGAAAATTTACAAAATAATGAAACCAAATTTTAAAGAAATAGACATTCAAACGGAAAGCTTTGCAGATAAAACATCAGTAGCAGAGTGGACGGAAAAAAATGAATTAAATCCTGACTGGTTAACCGCCGAACAAATACCGATAAAACCAGTATACACGAAGGAAGATCTCGAAGAGATGGAGCATTTGAACTATGCCGCCGGAGTTCCTCCTTATTTGCGAGGACCATACTCAACTATGTACGCTATGCGTCCCTGGACGATACGCCAATATGCAGGTTTCTCAACCGCTGAAGAATCAAACGCATTTTATCGACGCAACTTGGCCGCAGGCCAAAAAGGATTGTCGGTTGCTTTTGACCTTGCCACACATCGTGGATACGATGCCGATCATGAACGCGTGACTGGCGACGTAGGTAAAGCTGGTGTGTCCATTAGTTCTATCGAGGATATGAAAATTCTTTTTGATGAAATTCCGCTAAACAAAATGTCGGTGTCAATGACTATGAACGGAGCCGTTCTTCCCATTTTAGCTTTTTACATTGTGGCTGCACAGGAGCAAGGTGTGGAATTACACGAAATGAACGGAACTATCCAAAACGATATTTTAAAAGAATTTATGGTGCGTAACACCTATATTTATCCACCGGAATTTTCGATGAAAATTATTGCAGACATCTTTGAGTTTACTTCTCAAAAAATGCCGCGCTTCAACTCTATCTCAATTTCGGGATATCACATGCAAGAAGCAGGTGCTACTGCCGACATTGAACTGGCATACACATTGGCCGACGGAATGGAATATCTGCGTGCAGGGATTGATGCGGGAATTGATGTGGATGCATTTGCTCCTCGTTTATCGTTTTTCTGGGGTATTGGTATGAACCACTTCATGGAAATTGCGAAACTGCGTGCTGCACGCTTGCTTTGGGCTAAGATTGTAAAAAGCTTTGGAGCTAAAGATCCAAAATCATTGGCATTGCGCACACATAGTCAAACATCGGGATGGTCGCTCACAGAACAAGATCCATATAATAATGTTGGTCGCACTTGCGTGGAAGCAATGGCAGCAGTATTGGGTCACACTCAATCGCTTCATACCAATGCATTAGACGAAGCAATTGCATTACCTACTGATTTCTCTGCACGTATTGCAAGAAATACGCAAATATATATTCAGGAAGAGACTTCCGTTATCAAACATGTGGATCCATGGGCAGGCTCCTATTATGTAGAATCATTAACCGATGAGTTGGTTCACAAAGCATGGAACCACATTCAGGAGATTGAGGAATTGGGCGGAATGGCAAAAGCCATTGAAACCGGAATTCCAAAAATGCGTATCGAGGAAGCTGCTGCTCGTACGCAAGCGCGTGTTGATGCCGGTAAGCAAACCATTATAGGTGTAAACAAATATCGTCTCGAAAAAGAAGATCCAATTGATATTTTGGAAGTTGACAACACGGAAGTTCGCAAACAGCAAATTGCACGTTTAGAAACTCTAAAAGCAAACCGCGACAACGATGCAGTACAAAAAGCATTGAAAGCTCTTACAAAATGTGTTGAAACCAACGAAGGAAACTTGCTGGAACTTGCCGTGGAAGCAGCACGTGTACGTGCTACATTGGGAGAAATATCAGATGCGTGCGAAGAAGTAGTAGGACGTTATAAAGCAATAATTAGAACAATATCAGGAGTGTATTCATCAGAAACAAAATCAGATGCCACTTTCCAAGAGGCAAGTGCTCTGGCAGAAAAATTTGCGAAAAAAGAAGGTCGTCAACCACGCATCATGATTGCTAAGATGGGGCAGGACGGACACGACCGTGGTGCAAAAGTAGTAGCAACGGGTTATGCCGACTGTGGTTTCGATGTGGATATGGGACCATTGTTCCAAACACCTGCAGAAGCTGCTCGTCAAGCAGTTGAAAACGATGTGCACGTATTAGGCGTATCTTCACTTGCAGCGGGTCACAAAACTTTGATTCCACAAGTAATGGAAGAGTTAGTGAAACTGGGTCGCCCCGACATTTTGGTTATTGCCGGTGGAGTTATTCCTGCACAAGACTACGACTTCTTATATAAAGAAGGAGTTGCCGCTATCTTTGGCCCGGGAACTTCAGTTACCAAAGCGGCCGTTGATATTTTGAATATTCTATTGGAAGAGTAATTTTCTTTCCACAGTTATAGAATCAATTTCTAAAAAACTTACCGTTCTGTTTTTGAAATAAAGGCAGAACGGTTTTTTAATTTAACATTAATAATTATTTTATACTTCTAAGTGTGAATTTTATCTATAAAAACTCGCCATTAATATTATAATTTATATCTTTGCCGATTAGAATATTAGGTTATTAAAAAATAAAGGATACATGAAGAAAATATACAGCGTTATAACAGGCACGGGAAGCTATGTTCCAGAGAAAAAAATGGCTAACAAAGATTTTTTGTCTCACGAATTCTACGATGCAAGTGGCACAAAACTACCCAATCAAAATCAGGACATAGTTGATAAATTTTTGGAAATTACAACCATTTCCGAGCGCAGATATGTAGAAGATGATCATACAACTTCCGATTTAGGATTTTTTGCTGCGCAAAAAGCGATTGATGATGCAGGTATCGACAAAGAAGAATTGGATTATATCATATTCGCTCATAACTTTGGAGATATACATCCCGAAAACAAAAGCATTGATATTTGTCCGAGTTTAGCTGCCAGAGTGAAACAAAAATTAGGCATTAAGAATCCATATTCTGTAGCATATGACATTTTGTTTGGTTGCCCGGGTTGGGTGCAAGGAATAATTCAAGCTGACTATTACATAAAATCGGGAGATGCAAAAAAAGTACTGGTTATTGGTGGTGAGATTCTCTCTCGTGTTTCCGATCCACACGACCGCGATAGCCTTATCTACGCAGATGGAGCTGGAGCAACAATTGTGGAAGCACGCGAAAGCGATACGCCGGTAGGAGTATTGGGGCACAATTCTCGAACTGATGCTTTGCTATATGCCAATATGCTGCACATGGGGCATTCTTACAAAGAAGAAGAAGCAGAAAAGAAAAGACTTTATTTGAAAATGAATGGGCGCAGACTCTATATGTATGCATTGGAAAATGTTCCAAAAACCATTAAAGCCGGTTTGGACAAGCTAAATATATCTATCGACGAAATCAAAAAAGTACTTATCCATCAGGCAAATGGTAAAATGGACGATGCTATTTTGAAACGTCTTTATAATCTATATGGATATGATGAAGCACCTGACGATGTTATGCCTATGACCATCTCTTGGTTGGGTAATTCATCGGTGGCAACTCTGCCTACCTTATTCGATCTTGTTTTACGTGAAGAAGTAACTCCGCATCAAATTGATGGAGGTGACACAATAATATTTGCGTCTGTTGGTGCAGGAATGAGTATCAACAGTATTGTGTACAAAATGCCATAAGCCATTTAAGAAACTTGTTCGTTGACTAAATAAAAGAGTGCTTTTTTACAGGCACTCTTTTATTTTGCAAAGACTATATATTTACTCTATGAAAACATTTCGCACGCACGTTTTTTCAAATGATTCTATTTTTTTCTAAAAAAGAGATGCGTATTTAGGAGACATAAAATCTTCTCTCTTTAGGGAAGGAGAGTCAGTTCATGTTGATTGTTAATTTTTTCACACCACGAACTTCACATCTTCTACTACCTCTCACTTTTTTTACAAATGGTAGAGTCTATCGAAATGATTCTGTTTGTCTCACTATTGTTGCTCCAAATAAGGAGCATAACTGTAGCCTTCAACGCCATTTTCCGTTTGAATCAACCACCAGTCATCACTTACCTTTTCCACAAGCGTTAGCATTTCGCCGTGTTCTACTACAGCAATCACATGTTCTTGGACTCCCGGTCTGTTGTGAATGTTCAGTTTGCCTTTTCGGGTAGCAACTTTCACTTGGTTACTCACTTCCTCCACAACAGGTTCTTCAATCTTTGGAGGAGGTGGAACAACTTGTATGTTATTTACAATCGAGTTAATACCGTCCACTCCTAAAACAGAAGATTGGACACTGTTTTTTGTAGCATCGTCTTCAACCGTGCCGCTAAGAGTTGCCACCTTATCAATTACCGTTACATTCACATTGGAAGTTTTTGGATTAGTTGCAATAAGTTGAACAGCTTCATCCTGCAAATCTGAATCTTTTACGTTATCACAACCAACAAAACCAATACTCAGAAAGAATATTAGTGTTAAAATTAAGAATCTAACTTTTTTCATGATTTTTGTTGTTAAATTAAACTTTATAAGAAGGAAATCTTATACTTAGACTTATTATTTAAACAAATTGCAATCAAATATGTTTGAATATTTAAAATATTTTTACAGAAAATAATGAAAAGTGTCTATTGGAGATGATGAAACTCTTACCTTTTAAGTACCGGCAAT
>JAQVGF010000030.1 GCA_028696875.1 Dysgonamonadaceae bacterium | reverse complement strand
TTGAATAACTTTTTCACTTAACCTGTCGAAGGCTTGACGCGTTCTACCCGCAGAAACATTCATAAATCTAACATTCGTGTGATTCTGAAGCTCTTCGTTACCTAAAGCACCCGGTGAGTCGCAATAAAATCGGTTATTGCGATTGACCCATTGGGTGAAAGGTTCCATATCCCATGCCGGAGATAACCCTACATTGAACAGTATTTTGTGATTTCCAAAACTTTCAAATTCTTTTTCGTGCAAGAGTACTGTGTTTTTATTTAAACAACAAATAACAACGTCGTTTTCAGCCATTAAGTCATTTATGGGTTTAAACTGATAACCTTTCTCCTTGGCATCTTCTTTTTCACTTCGTGCAAGATAATCGATTTCTGCACCAAAAAACGACAATGCATCTGCAATCATTCCTCCCAGCTTTCCTAATCCAACTATACCACACTTAAGGCCGGTTATTTCTTCAGGCATATTGTTCCATGGTGCTACCTTAGTACCATCGGGATTTGTTTCAAATCCATGCAAGCAACGAACCAGTTCACTTACAACGTATTCAACTACGCCCTCATCGCCGTAATCTCTGATTCCTGTTACGACAATGTCGCGCGAATTGGCGTATTTTATATCCACATTGGCACTTTCGGGAGAATAGAGCGAACATGCCATGCCAATATATTTCAAATTGGGACATTTTTCCAATATCTTTTTATCTAAGGTAGATGTATAACTGAGTAAAACAGCATCAGCATCTCCTATGCGTTTCACAATTTCATCAGCGCTGTTAGGAATATCGTCATACATAACTACCTTATTGGCGAAGCTATGAAGTTTTTTTTCTGCCCAATCCACCAAACTTATGGGTTCGATGGCTACAAGTTTTTTAAACATAGAATTAAGAATTAAGAATTAAAAATTAAAAATTAAAAGTTGAAAATGACAATATGGAGAGGTTTGAGATAAGTTGTTTGATAAAGAGGTGCTTACTGCCTAACCGCACATCACATGCAACACTCCGTCTTATCATTCCGACACGCTGGAGGAATCTTTTGAAGAGTATGCAAATATTGATGAGATGCTTCTCTACGTTCAGCATGACAATAAGAATTCACACATCTCACATCCTCACATCAACATATACTCATATCAACACATCCTCACATCAGCATATCAACACATCAACACATCAACAAAAAGTTTGGTGTATTCCTTTCTACGCAATTGTACCAAACGAATATCCTTGTTTCATCAGCCACTCAATGGAGCGGGGTAGTGCATAGCGAAGATTATTTTCTGCTCTGAGTGAATCGTGAAACACGATGATGGAACCATCGCGCGTATATTTTTTCACATTGTTATAAACTTGGGGTGGAGTCATTCGTTTGCTGTAATCGCGCGTTACCACATCCCACATAATGGTTTTGTATCCCAAAAAATGAAGATGTGTGAGTTGGTAAATAAACATATGACCGTGAGGAGGTCGAAACAAATTGGAATTTATGAAGTGGCTGCTTTGTTTTACGTTATTAACAAACTTTTTACCAAATGTTTTCCAACCTTGAAGGTGGTTGTGCGTATGGTTTCCCACTTGGTGTCCACGTTTCAATATTTCAGTATAAACATCGGGATATTTGCGTACGTTATCTCCTACACAAAAAAAAGTAGCTTTAATGTTGTATTTATCCAACAGATCTAAAACCCACGGTGTGATTTGAGGGATTGGTCCATCGTCAAACGTGAGATAAACCATTTTCTTATCTTTATGAGGAATTCTCCAAATGCTTTTTGGGAAAAGCATTCGGTATATTTTGGGTGGTCGTTCAATTAACATAGATTAGAAATACAATAAAAAGGGAGTGTTACTTCAAAATTAATCTTTGTAGTAGACATCCCCTATACTATATGGTTTATTCTTGTTGCGATTTATTATAATGTTGTAGTAGATCAGGACTGTATTGTTGCATCAATTGAAGTGATTTTTGCATAGCTTGTTCTTCAACAGTTTGCCTAACAGTATCGTCACCGGCCATGTAATATCCGCGAATTGAACCATCGGTTATCTCTTTTACAACCGAATTGGCCATTTGCCCCAATCCCTGTGTATAATAAAATTGCGAACGACTCAAGAGGTCGTCTATTCGTTCTGCGTATTTATCTTGATCGTACGTTTGATACAACGTGGTAATTCTTACCAGTACGCCTAAGTTGTAATTAAGCATATCGGAAGCTACACTTGACATTTGTCTGGGTGATAGGCGATCGTACCAATCTAAATTTAGATAAATTCTATTTTCAATTTCATTAATAATTGCTTCTCCTTTTGCTGTTTCGCCCAAACGCAAGTATGCTTCGGCCAGCGGAATCGATTCATAACCAAAAGGCATACTGGAAGAGGGTAGAACTGTTAAGCATTTTTCCAATGCTATCAGTGCTTTTTCATTCTTTCCATCTGCGATAAGAGCGTCAATTAACATGGCAAACAAGTTGCGGTGTTGACTAAACATGCGTCGGTTGTTTTCATCTAAATAGACCTTTGGATTATCAAAACCTCCCCATTTAAACTTATTGATCATGTTATCAAACATAACATCTATGTTCACACCATTATGTAATGGCTGACCGGGCGTTACGCGATAGGTTAATCCTTCCAACGAAAAGTTGGGAGTCATATTCAAATGAAGGTCATGACCCACTGTGGTTGCATAATAGAGCGGTCTGTCCCAGTTTTCTTTGTTGATATTGGAGAGAAGCTCCAAAATCATCAATTCCTGACGATAGAGACCGGATTTTCCTTCCAGATTGATGGTCATTCGTTTCCTTGGCGATGCATTTAATTCTGCCCAATTTACGTTTGCAGAATCAACATTTAAATATAGCTTGTCGGATGGAATAACGCCCCCACTATCAATAAATGGATTAGCGGGCGGTTTCACCCCGTCGCGTAAATTAGTGATAACGTCCGTAAGTGGCAATGAATCTTTAAATGCGGATGCATCGTAGTAAGATGGATATTGAATGGGGGGAATTTCATTTCTTTGTAGCATACTCTCAATTTGTCTACGCGTAAACAGATATGCGTGAGTTCCCCGATCACCAGCATATTGCTTTCGTGTCCAGGAAATTGGCATGGGTTCCGATTCATATGCCTGACGAACCATTTGGTCCACATACCACTCGGTTTGCAAATAGCTTAAGTTGCAAACTCGAACATCCGTTCGGAAACCTTCCACTTCTTGAGCATACCAAAGTGGGAAAGTATCATTATCTCCATTACAAAATATAATGCCATTGTGAGCAACGCTCGTAAGGTAATTCATGCCAATGTCGCGCGCTGTGTATCGTTTAGATCTATCGTGATCGTCCCAGCTCTGACCTGCCATTTGAATGGGAATCAGAATTCCGATGAAAGCGGCGAGTCCTGCAGCCAATGATCTGTTTTTAAAATATGCTTGAATAAACCGGGCTATTCCCGCTACACCCATTCCAATCCAAATGGTGAAAGCATAGAAAGAACCTGCAAACGCATAATCTCTTTCGCGTGGCTCAAAGGGAGTTTGATTCAGATAAATTACAATGGCAATGCCTGTCATAAAAAACAGCATAAATACTACCAAAAAGCTTTGCAACCCTTTTTCTTTAAGTTTTAATTGATAGATAATACCAATTATTCCCAATATTAGCGGGAGCATGTAGTAGACGTTTCGGGCTTTATTATCGGCAACTTCGGGTGCAATATCTTTTTGAGGTCCTAAGCCCAAAACATATTCATCGATAAATGAAATTCCGGTAATCCAATTTCCTTTCGTAATACCTCCATCTCCTTGAATATCGTTTTGTCTGCCGGCAAAATTCCACATAAAATATCGCCAGTACATGTAATTTAATTGATAAGAGATGAAAAAGCGAATATTATCGATCATTGAAGGTGTTTGTCTTTCATTTTTTACACCTCCCCACATCTTATAACCAATTAAATGATTGCTAAAGCTTGGATTTCCACTGTAGGAATGCATGCGTGGGAAAAGCATGGAGTTTGTATATTTATAATCTGAAACAGTAGTAGCTACATATCTGTCTTTCTCTTCCGGCGAAGATTTGATGACTTTGCTGTAGCGTTTTTTTTCTGATGCAACTACCACCGAGCCATCGGCTTTTCGCTGTACATCCGATGCAAATGTGCGTCCATATATTAATGGTCTGTCTCCATATTGTTCGCGATTTAAATAACCGGCTAAGCTGAAAACATCTTCCGGTGAATTCTGATCCATCGGCGGATTGGCGATTGATCGTATAGGTATTAATGCAAATGAAGAATAGCCAATCAGAATAACCAAAAGAGAGGACATGGCAAGGTTGATGAATTTGACATTGGCTTTCTTCGATTTAAATATAAAAATGGAAGCTGTGCCAATAAGTAAAAGCCAAAACCAGATACTGTCTCCAATAAATAATACACCTGAAAGCATCAGGCTTAATAAGAAGGTTAATCTAATGCGTGAAAAATTGGGTTTGGAAGACATTGTTTCGATTATACCCCAAACAATTACTCCTAATAGAGCGACAATATAGACAAATAGCCCGGAGTTGTAAGAAAATCCCATTGTATTTACTGCTAATAGTTCAAACCATCCTCCCACTTTAGTAAATCCGGGAATGATGCCGTACATTAAAATAACAATCAGTCCAAATGAAAATAACAAAGCCAACGTTGTGCCTTTCCAGTTAACATTTTCCTTTTTCTTGTAATAATAAATTAAAACAATGGCAGGAATACAAAGCAAATTCAAAAGGTGAACTCCAATAGAGAGTCCCATTGTGTAAGCAATTAAAACAATCCATTTATCGGAGTGTGGCTTATGTGCATTGTCTTCCCATTTCAAAATGAGCCAAAAAACCAACGCGGTAAACATGGAAGAGAAGGCATACACTTCGGCTTCAACTGCAGAAAACCAAAATGTATCGGAAAAAGTATAAGCTAACGCTCCAACTAATCCGCTGCCTATTATAATAATGAGCTGATTTGTTGAGAGTAGTTTTTGATCAGGTCTAATAACAAGTTTTCGCGTTAAATGAGTTATGGTCCAAAAAAGGAACAGAATAGTGAGTGCGCTCAACAAAGCTGACATGGCGTTAACCATAATGGCTACATTTGCAGGATCAGATGTGAGCTGTGTGAAAAAATTGGCTGTCAACATAAAAAAAGGAGCCCCTGGTGGGTGACCCACTTCCAATTTGTAGGCAGAGGTGATAAATTCTCCACAATCCCAAAAGCTTGCTGTTGGTTCAATCGTCATCAAGTAAACAATAGCTGAAATCACAAAAACTATCCAGCCCGTAACATTATTGATTAACCTGTATCTCTTCATGAAAATATATTTAAAAACGTGTTCTACAAAGCGTAGATTTTATGGATTATCTCTATTTTGCTGCAAATATAGGTAAAAGTATGAAGAACCTAAATAGATTATGGCAAATTATGGCGAAATATGGTTTGCTATCATTGTAAAAGATGAGACTGGTCAGTAATCCTCATTTTCTCTTACAAAGCCTTAGAGCTGCAAAGCATCAGATGTGCAACATATTTATCCATAGCAATTTGCATGGAATATCGAAAAATTAAAACTCAGGAACTTTATCAAAAATTTTTTCGAAAGAGGTTGCAAGACAATAAATAAACATTACACTTTTTCACATACGTGTGTATGCCAAAAACATCTATCAGCTCCGTTCTTAACACTTTTACTATTTCTTATTAAAGTGCTATTCTCTAAATAATTGCATTGGATTAATTAATGCTTAAAAATATTAAAAAATGAAAAATATGTTTTAAAACATGTTTTTCATTAAATAGTATTAAATCAGATAGTTAGGGTGTCTATTTGATACTTTTCATTTTTAGTTGTAATCTCTTACGATAATTTACTTACTAAAAGTTTGGATAAATAGAATGAAAAAGTTTACTTTGGAAGCAAATAAGGAAATAAATCAGCATTAAGTCAATTTTCTATCATCATTTCCATAACTCGTTATGCAAAAAACCTTGGTCATTATTAAACCTTCCGCCATTCAACGTGCACTTGTCGGAAAGGTTATCTCTCGTTTCGAGAAAAAAGGATTGCAAATTGTTGGTTTTAAAATGGTTTATTTAGATGATAAGATGTTAGAGATTCATTATGCTCACTTAAAAGAGAAGCCTTTCTTTAAACGAATAAAAGAGTCTATGCAGGTTACTCCGGTTCTCGTTATTGCCTTAAAAGGATTAGATGCCATTGAAGTTGTCAGGAAAATGGCCGGATCAACCAATAGCAGAAAGGCAGAGCCTGGAACAATTCGTGGAGATTACAGTATGAGTATTCAAGAAAATATTGTGCATACTTCAGACTCAGTGGAAAACTCAACCATCGAATTAGCCCGTTTTTTTAAAGAAGAGGAGATGTTTGAGTACGATCCTCTTATTCTACCGCATTTATATGCAAATGATGAGTATTAAGAAGACTTAAAATAGAAGAGTAAAAACTTAACTATCAAAAAAAGCTTATGGCGATTAAAAAATTAGTATCGGGAATTAAGATGATTGCACTTACAGGGTGCCTATTTTTTACTACCACAGCATTCTCACAAGCGAAAGACACAGCAGACGAGCCCGACAATTCGAGAGCAAAGTTGATGTACAAACAAACTCACGGAGTAAACAATTTTCAAGAAAGCGATTTATTAGCTGATGGATTTAAGCTAAAAATGGATATCTCTGTTTTAGAAGAGGCAGTGAATGAGAGAGAAGCTATTGATATGGATGCAATTCCATCTGAAGATTTATACGGAGGAATATGGTCGAACAGTCATGTGAACGCATATGGTTCAAACATTAATGGTCCGGCAGAATTTGAAGTTGATTTAAGTAATTTTACAATGCCTGTAATTGGTCATGTAACTTCTAACTTTGGCCGTCGCGGAAGTCGCCGATATCACTATGGTGTTGACATCAAAGCACAAACCGGTGATACCATCTATGCTGCATTTGACGGTAAAATCAGAGTTAAGCAATTCGATAGAAGAGGTTATGGGTATTACATCGTAATTCGTCATCTCAATGGATTGGAAACCGTATATGGTCATTTATCTAAATTTTTGGTAGCCGAAAACGATTTTGTAATGTCGGGCGACCCTATCGGCTTAGCCGGAAATACTGGTCGTTCTTTCGGTTCACATCTTCATCTTGAAACTCGTTTCTTAGGTAAACCCATTGATCCAAACTTCATTATCGACTTTGATAACAAAGTGTGTCATCGTGATACCTATCTGGTTTCAAACGAAAGTTATCGAAAAACTACCCAAAGCAGCAGAGTTCTAAAAAGAGCAACGGCAACTAATTATGTGAAATCTTCTACTGCCACAACCAATAAATATGTTTCAGGAGAGGTAAAGCATTACAAGATTAAAAAAGGAGATACACTGGAAGCAATTGCTCGCAGAAATGGCACAACCGTAAAACAGCTTTGTACTCTAAATAATATTACTACAAAGACGACGCTTCGAATTGGTAGATCGTTGCGTATTTCATAACAACAAGAGTAGTTTTTTTTATAAAAAAAGGTGTAAGATTAGACTTGCACCTTTTTCTTTTTTTCTCTACCTTTGCACACCGTCTGAAATAAAAGAACAGAACTTTATTTATTGTAAAAAAATGGATGTTACCAAAAAGCAATTCGAAGAAGTTATCTCAATATGTAGAAATCTTTTTCACGAAAAAATGAAAGATTACGGAAGCTCATGGCGTATTTTACGTCCGGAGTCTGTAACCGATCAAATTTATATTAAAGCAAACAGAATACGTTCATTAGAAATAAAAAAGGAAAGGAAGGTCGATGAAGATGTTTTCTCCGAATTTATTGCTATAGTTAATTATGGAATCATTGGATTGATTCAATTGGAGCTTGGTTTTGCAGAAACCGTTGATTTATCTGTCGATAAAGCTTTGCAGCTTTACGATAAACATATGGAGAGAACAAAGAAATTGATGTATGCTAAAAATCATGATTACGATGAAGCGTGGCGCTCAATGCGCGTTAGCTCATACACAGATTTGATTCTGATGAAAATATATCGTACAAAAGAGATAGAGAGCAACAAAGGTAAAACATTGGTGTCGGAAGGTGTGGATGCAAACTATCAAGACATGATAAATTATGCTCTTTTTGGATTGATCAAACTACATTTTAATGAGGTTGAGGAGGAATGAAAAGAGAAGCATCATCGTTTATGAATATCGTTCTATCCATTGCGCGTATTGTTTTTGGTGTTACTTTCATCTTCTCTGGATTTGTTAAAGCGGTTGATCCAATTGGATTTTGTTATAAAATAGAAGATTATCTGATTTCGTTTCAACTCGTACAATTGATTCCTTTAGCACTCGCTTTCGCGATTATTTTAATAGTAATTGAATTCTTAATTGGAGTCTCTATTCTCTTTGGAATATACCGAAAAGCGAGCACATCGTTAGCTGTTTTATTTATGGTGGTGATGACACCTTTCACATTATACATAGCACTCAATAATCCCGTTGAGGATTGTGGATGCTTTGGCGATGCTTTAATTATCAGTAATTGGAATACCTTTTATAAGAACATAGTTCTCCTTATTTTTGCGCTAATACTTTTTGTTTATCGTGAAAAAATCAAATCCTTCTATTCAAAGAAAACCGGAAACTTTGCCTTTGCATTTGTTTTAATATTTGCGTTCGCATTGTGTAGCTATAATGTTTTATATTTGCCGATTCTCGATTTCAGACCATACAAAGTGGGTGTGAATATTCCCGAACAAATGGAGACGGATAAAGCTCGTGGAGATGTTTTTAAAAACATATATGTTTACGAAAAAGATGGTGTTCAACAAGAATTTACCGAAGAAAATTTTCCTTGGGAAGACAGCACCTGGACATTTATTGATTTAAAACTTGAGTTGGTAAAAAAAGGCAATGAACCAATAATAAAGGATTTTAAAATTATTGCTTACAATCAAGATTCGGAAGGATCTTTTATAGCATCCGATGACATTACTCAAGATGTTCTATCACGACCCTTGAGCTTACTGGTTGTTTCTCTCTCGTTGGACAAAGCCAACGAGAAAAGTTTGAGAGAGATACATGCATTGTCTAATTTTGCGCTGAAAAACTACATGGATATATATGTTCTTACTGCCTCAGATGGGAATGTTGTAGAGAAATGGAACAAAAAATTAGGGGGCATTTATTTGAACTATGCAACAATGGACGAATTAACTTTGAAGACAATTATTCGGTCAAATCCGGGAATCCTTTTGTTGAAAGAAGGAACCATCCAAGCAAAGTGGAGCCATCGGAATGTGCCAGACACGGTGGAATTGGCTAAATTGATTTCACAATCAGAAACCGAAGGAAAGAAAACTCCTTTCAACAAATCTGAATCCAGTTTGTTAATTGTATGTCTCTTATTTTTACTACCTTTACTGGGAATGAGATTGTACGATAAAAAAACACTTTCATACACTCAGAAATAAAAAAAATTGTAAAATAGATAAATCACAGACTTCTGATAGAAAGTCGAAATATAACTTTTATAAATTAATAAGAATGAGAAAAAAGATTGTAGCAGGAAACTGGAAAATGAATAAAACCTTACAAGAAGGTTTGTCGTTTAGCAACGAACTGAAAGGTTTGTTAGACAACAAAACTATTAATTGCGAAGTAATAATTGGAACTCCTTTTATTCATCTGAGCGAAGTTGCGAAAGTTTTCGATGGAACAAAAATTCATGTTGCAGCGCAAAACTGTGCCAATAAAGAATCGGGTGCTTACACCGGCGAAGTTTCGGCAGCTATGGTGGCATCAACGGGTGCTAAACACGTAATATTAGGGCACAGCGAACGACGTGCTTATTATCACGAAACTCCGGAGCTTTTAAAAGATAAAGTGTTGTTAGCATTGTCCAATAATTTAACTCCCATTTTCTGCGTTGGTGAAGTTCTGAACGAACGGGAATCGGACAAACATTTCGAAGTAGTTGCTGCGCAACTTAAAGATTCGTTGTTTAAACTATCTAAGGAAGATTTTGCAAAACTAATTATTGCATACGAACCCGTTTGGGCTATTGGAACCGGTAAAACTGCCTCTGCAGAACAAGCACAAGAAATGCATGCATTTATTCGCAAAACAATTTCCGAAAAATATGGTGAGGAAATTGCGGACAACACCTCAATCCTTTATGGCGGAAGCTGTAATGCCGGCAACGCCAAAGAGTTATTCTCAAATCCGGATGTGGATGGAGGATTAATTGGAGGAGCATCGTTAGAGCCAGTCAAATTTTTACCGATAATTGAAGCAATCAATTAAGTAATTTTTTTTTTAGAATTACCGCATTGTATGCGGTAGTTCTTTTCTTTCCGAAAATACAAATTCTATGAACATAAAATCTGTTATAAGATTATCACTTGTTGTTTTTTTTCTTCAGACTCTGCTGGTGACTGCTCAAACGCCCGTTCGGGGAACATCTGCCAGCCAAAGTAACAACAACACTTCTATTATTGACGAACTCAATGCTAACCGTCCCGGTCAAGGTAAGGTCACGGTTTATCAAGATGAGGCAATTAAAGGAATTCTTGCCAAACCGGCACCGGTTAATTTGCCTGTATTTTCGTCAGGCGATGGATCTGTTCGATACGTGAAAGTGAGAGGATATAAAATTCAGGTTTTCTCCGGAAATGATCAGCGCAAATCGAGAGATGAAGCTTATTATAAACAAAGACTTATTAACGAGAATTTTGAAGATATAGAAACTGTTGTTTTCTTTAACTCGCCACGTTGGATTTTACGTGCAGGCAACTTCAGAACGCGCGAAGAGGCCAATAAAGTTATGATGCAAATGAGAGGACGGTTTCCAAACTTTGGGAAAGAGATGTATGTTATTTCCGATACAGTGAAAATACCTATTTAATCTCAATCATCATTTAATATACAAAATAACCCGCATGAAATTCAATACAGAGAAGACTGCTGCTTTAGCCGGTCATTATTCAGATATACTACAAGCATTAGGAGAAGATCCCAACCGTGAAGGATTAATTAAAACTCCGGAACGCATTGCCAAAGCAATGCAATATTTAATGCAAGGATATAATCAGGATCCGGAAGAGATAATCAGAGGAGCGTTGTTTAAAGAGAAATATCGTCAGATGGTGATAGTAAAAGATATCGATTTTTATTCGATGTGTGAGCATCACATGTTGCCATTTTTTGGTAAAGCACACGTTGCCTATATTCCCGACGGATACATAACCGGTTTGAGCAAACTTGCCCGTGTTGTTGATGTTTTTGCGCGACGTTTGCAGGTGCAAGAACGCCTCACGACACAAATTAAAGAATCAATTCAAAACACATTAAAACCACTGGGCGTTATGGTGGTAATTGAAGCTCAACATATGTGTATGCAGATGCGGGGAGTTGAAAAACAACATTCCATAACTACTACCTCCGATTTTACCGGAGTATTTACTAATGCAATTACACGCGAGGAGTTTATTAGTTTGATAAAGTAAAAGAGACAGTCAGCAGTCAGTAATCAGTGAACAGTAATCAGTGAACAGTAATCAGTGAACAGTGAATAAAATTGTTACTATCATCTTCACTTTTCACTTTTCACTTTTCACTCTTAACTCTTAACTCTTCACTCTTCACTCTTCACTCTTTAACTCTTAACTCTTAACTCTTAACTCTTCATTCTTCACTCTCAGCTCCTCGAAGCCCGCTTTCGTTCGTTTTCACCCAAAAGTACTTTTCGCAACCTCATATGTTTTGGAGTAATCTCCACATATTCATCTTTTTTGATATATTCTAATGCTTCTTCCAGACTAAATACAACGGGAGGAGACAATTGAGCCTTATCATCTGTTCCCGATGCACGAACATTCGACATTTTTTTTGCCCTCGTAACATTTACTATCAAGTCTCCTTCTTTTGAGCTTTCACCCACTACCTGACCGGCATAAACGTTGGTTTGCGGCTCAATAAAGAATTTGCCGCGATCTTGTAGTTTATCCAAAGCGTAAGCATATGCATTTCCAGTTTCTCCTGCAACAATAGAACCATTTTGACGGTTCTCTATTGGACCTCTCATGGGTTGGAACTCCAAGAAACGGTGGGCCATAACTGCTTCGCCGGCAGATAAAGTAAGAATGCTGTTGTTTAATCCAATAATACCTCTCGAAGGAATAATAAACTCCATATGCATGCGTTCATTTTTACTTTCCATCGAAATTAACTCACCACGTCTGCGTGTTACAATATCAATTATTTTACTCGATGTTTCTTCCGGAAGATTGATGCTTAGTTGTTCAACGGGTTCATATTTCTCTCCATCAATTTCTTTTATGATTACTTGTGGTTGACCCACTTGCAATTCGTATCCTTCACGACGCATTGTTTCTATGAGTATTGATAGGTGCAAAACACCGCGACCATATACAATCCATGAATCAGCAGAACCTGCATTTTCAACGCGCAAAGCGAGATTTTTATCTAGCTCGCGCATTAGGCGATCGTGAATGTGTCTTGAAGTAACAAATTTACCGTCCTGACCAAAAAAAGGAGAATTATTGATTGTGAAAAGCATTGACATCGTCGGCTCATCAATAGATATATGATCCAGTGGTTCCGGATTTTCCCAATCAGTAATGGTATCGCCAATTTCGAAATCTTCTATGCCAATCAAAGCACATATATCACCCGATTGTACTTCATTCGTCTTTACACGACCCAAACCCTCGAAGACGTCTAATTCTTTTATTCTGATTTTTTTAATAACACCTTCGCGTTTACAGAGTGCATAGTCTTTGTTTGGTACGATGGAGCCACGATTGACTCTACCCACTGCAATTCGTCCAACGTAGTTGGAGAAATCCAACGATGTTATCTGCATTTGAGGCGTTCCTATCAAAGTTTTCGGTGCAGGAATATGCTCAACTATGGTGTCTAATAAAGCAAAAATATCTTCCGTTGGTTTGTTCCAATCATCCGACATCCAGCCCTGTTTTGCAGAACCATAAATGGTTGGGAAATCTAACTGATCCTCTGTAGCATCTAAGCTAAACATCAGATCGAACACTTTCTCTTGAGTCTCTTCGGGTCTGCAGTTTGGCTTATCTACTTTGTTGATAACCACTACCGGCTTCAACCCAATCTCCAATGCTTTTTCTAAAACAAAACGAGTTTGAGGCATTGGTCCTTCAAAAGCATCCACAACCAGCAAGCAACCGTCTGCCATGTTGAGTACGCGTTCTACTTCGCCGCCAAAGTCGGCGTGACCGGGAGTGTCAATGATGTTTATTTTTACATCGTTGTACCGAATAGATACGTTTTTCGAAAGAATGGTGATTCCCCGCTCACGTTCTAAGTCGTTGCTATCCAGGATTAAATTGTCCGTTTGTTGGTTGTCTCTAAACAGATGACCTGCCATGAGCATTTTGTCTACCAATGTGGTCTTGCCATGATCAACGTGTGCGATGATGGCTATATTTCTTATTTTTTGCATTTACAATCTTTTTTCAGGGTGCAAAGATACGATATTCTAAGGAAAATATAGAATATGGTCTCTCTGTGAAACAAATAATTATATTAAATTGGGAGAAATGATGTGGTGATGTGAGGATTTGGTGATATGTTGATTTGCTGATGTGGTGATATGTTGATGTGCTGATATGGTAATGTGAGGATTTACTGATATGGTGATGTATTGCACTGTCATACTGAACGTAGTGAAGTATCTCATACATGTATGTAGACTGTTCAACAGATTCCTCCCGCTGGTCGGAATGACAACTTGCTAAAAGGTTACGAAAAACCAAAATCACGAAAAACCAATAGTGCCACAAAAGCACCCTCCTTTTCTTGCAAAGACTAAATAAATATGATTGTAATCAGACTAATCAATCCAATAAATATCCATAACGTTACTCCTAACACCAATGGTCGCATCCCAACCGATTTCAATACTTTCAATGATAAGCCGGAACCGATTAAGAAAAGCGTAATGGTCATTCCTTTTTTGGAAAGAAAAACAAGAAATGAAGTAATCTTCTCAGGTAAGT
This sequence comes from Dysgonamonadaceae bacterium, assembly GCA_028696875.1. GTDB lineage: Bacteria > Bacteroidota > Bacteroidia > Bacteroidales > Dysgonomonadaceae > UBA2632. The sequence continues at coordinate 5,811 of JAQVGF010000030.1, read as the reverse complement.
TGAAAATTGTATTGGCAACCATTGCCAATATAAAGAAAAAGATAAACCAGGGGATTTTTATTTTTGTCTCCTTCTGTTTAAAAAAGAATGTAGTGGCAATGGACAATGGAATTATCCAAAGCGCACGCGTTAGTTTAACCATGGTGGCAATTTCAAGCGCTTTGTCGCCGTATGCTGCGCCTGCGCCCACTACTGAGCTTGTATCGTGAATGGCAATGGCTGCCCACAGTCCAAACTGTTCTTGCGTAAGCTCCAGTAGTTTGCCAATAGGCGGAAAAATAAACAATGCAATAGCATTCAATATAAAGATTGTTCCCAAAGAGACCGACATTTGATTTGGATTTGCTTTGAGAATAGGAGCTACGGCCGCAATGGCGCTACCTCCACAAATTGCAGTTCCAGACGAGATAAGATAAGCAGTTTTTGAATCCATCAACATGCGGCGACCCAACCAAAAACCTAATGCTAATACTCCTACAACAGAAACTACTGTAAAAAGCATGCCTTCTTTACCGCTTTGCAACGATTCGTATAAATTCATCCCAAATCCCAGTCCTACTACCGAAAACTGCAATAAATATTTTGATGCAATCGAAGATTGTTTGATGTAAGGATTGCCGACCGTAAAACCTAACAAAAGACCCATAAACAGGGCAATAGCTGGACTGACAAAAGGAAAAAGACAGGCTGCAACACCAATGAAAAACAGCGGTATGTTGAAATTACTTTTCATTGAAAACGTGGTTTGTGGTTTGTGGTTTTGTAAATTTTGACCGCTCACTGTTTCATTCTTCATTCTTCATTCTTCATTCTTAACTCTTAACTCTTCATACTTAATTAATTCAAAACAATGTTTTCAACGCCTGCCTGTTTACTATCTTTATTTTTCGCCTTTCGGCATGGATAATATTTTCGTTGTGTAGTTGATTCATCACATTGGTGAGAGCCTGCCGTGAAACTCCAAATAAATTGGCAACTTCTTGTTTCGATGTTTTCAACTGAAAAGAACTCTCCCCTTCCGATTCTTTTAAAATGTAATAAGCAAGCTTCGCTTTTATGGTTCGCAACGAAGTGAGCCTTATTTTTTCCGATAAAAACTGGACTTTGTTGGATATCGACCTTAAAATAGCATGCATAAATGCATCATACGTTCTCATCAAATAGAAAACATTCTCTTTTGGAATAGATATTAATTTACAATCTTTTATTGCGATTGCACTAACAGGCGATTTGTTATTACCTGCAAACAAAAAACCGGTAGCCATCGGAAGCGGAGCTTTTATGTTTTCGATATGCATAAAATCACCCTTTTCACCCACCATGACCGTTTTTATTTCGCCTTCTATCAATATGTAGAGTGATGTGTACTCTTCACCTTGTGAAATAATCCAATCATCTTTTTTAAAAGTTTTGAGACTAAATCGCACATCGTTTAAAAAATTATCTTTCTCAGGTTCGGGAATTGAATTACACAGTGGACATTTAAATATAAAAGATTTATTCATGGAGAGTTGTTCTTTTTTATCGATTCATCGAATTTAAAAACAAATATGGTGAAATTATTTTCAATAATGTAATATATGTTACACTTTTTTCGCTTACAAAGTTTTATTTTTGTTCACATATCCATTCATGCATTCACATTACACCTGTTTTATCATGAATAGAATAAGAGATTTAATTGTAGATTTAATAAATTATATTCGTCCACGAGGAGGCTGGAAGATTCCGGCTATCATTATTATTGCAGCTTTTCTGGGTCTGTTTGTTTATACTTTTTACATTTCGCGCGCATACAGTTATCTTTCAGATGACCCGGCAACATGTGTAAACTGTCACATCATGGCTCCTTATTATGCAACCTGGTTGCATAGTTCTCACGGACGCAACACTACTTGTAACGATTGTCACGTGCCACAAGATAATATATTCAATATGTATTATTTTAAAGCTAAAGATGGTTTGCGTCACTCGGCTGTTTTCACCTTGCGCAACGAACCTCAAGCAATGCAGGCAATTGAAGCAAGTTCTCAGGTAATAATGAACAACTGCATTCGTTGTCATGAGCAACTAACGACAGAGTTTATAAAGGCAGGTAGAATGACATTTAGGGAAATGAAAGCAGAAAATGGAATGGCCTGTTGGGATTGTCATAGAGATGTTACGCATACTCGAAGCAGATCAATTTCATCAACGCCTAATGCATTGGTTCCTTTGCCGGAAACAAATGTTCCAAAATGGCTCAGTAATATAACACAACCAAAAAAATAACTCTCAAATTTATATCGTTATGAATGCAAATAGAGAAAGAAAGATGAAACCTTGGTTAGGTTGGCTCATGTTTTTTGTTACACTTGGAGCAGTTTTTTTGTTAGGGATGTTAGCCGCATCCATCACGCAACGTCGTGCCGAGATTACCAGCATCATGTATAACAGACAAGTAGAGATCAAAGGGATAGAACCCCGAAACGAAATATTTCAGCCTAATTATCCGCGAGAATATGAAACGTGGAGACAAACTGCTGATACTACTTTCCAAAGTGAATTTAACGGAAGCAGTGCAAAAGATGTGTTGGAACAACGTCCCGAAATGGTAATTTTATGGGCTGGTTACGCATTTTCTAAGGATTACTCCACACCTCGCGGACACATGCATGCCATTGACGATATCAATCATACCTTGCGAACAGGTTCGCCAATGTCGCCGGATGTAATGACACAACCGGCAACATGTTGGACGTGTAAAAGCCCGGATGTTCCTCGTTTGATGGATTCGCTTGGAGTAGATGCTTTTTATGATAATACTTGGGCAGCATATGGAAATGAAATTGTGAATCCTATAGGCTGCGCCGATTGTCACGATCCGGAAACTATGAACTTGCGCATTACCCGTCCCGGTCTGATTGAAGGATTTCAGGCAATGGGAAAAGATGTAAACAATGAGAAGCATCAGGATATGCGTTCGTTGGTGTGTGCTCAATGTCATGTAGAATATTATTTTGATAAGGAGACAAGTTATCTTACTTTCCCTTGGCACAATGGAACCACTATGGAAGGTGCAGAGCAATATTACGATAGTATCCAGTTTTTCGATTACACGCATAAGCTAAGTAGAGCGCCCATTATAAAGGCACAACATCCTGACTACGAATTGTTCTCAACAGGAATTCACTCACAACGGGGAGTTGCTTGTGCCGATTGTCACATGCCTTATGTATCGGAAGGCGGAGTAAAATATAGTAATCATCAGGTTAGAAGTCCGCTTGCCAGCATCAGCAATACGTGTCAGGTATGCCACAGAGAGAGCGAAGATGATTTGCGAAATGCTGTTTACGAACGTCAGCGAAGCGCCAATCAAATAAGAAATCTGGTTGAAAAAGAACTTTCTACAGCTCATATAGAAGCTCAGTATGCTTGGGAAAAAGGCGCTAACGAAAATCAGATGAAACCTGTGTTAGATTTACTTCGTCAGTCACAATGGCGTTGGGATTATGCAGTTGCATCACACGGAGGTTCTTTTCACTCGCCGGTTGAATACCAGCGTATCATGTCGCACAGTTTAGATAAAGCTCATAAAGCTCGTTTTGAGCTCTCCAAAGTATTGGCACAGTTAGGTTTTACGGGAGAAGTGCCCATGCCCGATATATCAACCAAAGCGAAAGCGCAAGCTTACATTGGATTGAATATTTCTCAAGAGAGAGCTGATAAAGAAGTTTTCTTAGAAACCGTTGTTCCCCAATGGTTGAAAACAGCTAAAGAGAATAACCGCATTGTATCGTTAAAATAATTAATCTTATATAGCATAGTGTCTGCCAGAAAACCTCTTGTTTTCTTGCAAAAACTATATAAACAAGTAACTACAGCGCACGCACGGTTTCATTTGATACTATACGTGCGCTTTATTGTAATAAGGTTTTTTTATTAAAACAGGAAAACGTAATTGTTTTGTTGACAACATTAATTATCTTCGTAGCTTACTTTTTTATACATTCATGAACAAAACGAATAGAACTATCTGGGAGCATCCCTGGGGTTATGAAGAAGGATTTTATGTAGCAATCGGTATTGCATTAAGCGGTTTTTTGTTGCAGATTTCAATTGGTAACCTGCAACTCGTTGCATTTCAATATCCTGTAAATCTAATTTTTGGTCTACTCTTCATAGGAGTACTTTTGTTACTTCATTTTTTTGCAAAAAAAAGTGCAATTGTGCGATGGTTGTCCTCGGTGCATGCCACAGTTCCGGCAATTGTGGTTTTATTGAGCATTGTAATTATCTTGGGAATTGTTCCTCAGTTTGTTGCTCATGCATCGCCACACGATATTCCTCACAATCTGTCCGGATTGTTTGGTTGGTATCAAATGACCACTTCGTGGACGTTCATTTTTATCAGCTATTTCACCCTTGCAATCCTTGGCTTTACCATTCTCAAACGTACACGCCGAAAATTTACCTGGCAGGATATTGGATTCTATTTAAATCACGTGGGTCTTTTTCTTGCTTTTTTTGGCGGAATGTTGGGTAGTGCAGATGTTTCTCGTCTTCGAATGAATGTTACCGAAGGCAGTGTAGAGTGGCGAGCAGCAGACGAACGCGAAAATATAGTAGAGCTACCCATTGCCATTCAGTTAGACACATTTATGATTGAAGAGTATCCACCCAAATTAATGATAGTGGATTTAGAAACGGGAAAAGTATTGCCCGAAAACAGACCTGTATCCTATGTTTTTGAAGGAGAAAATAAATCAACAAAGTTGATGGGTTACAACATCGATATACTATCGTATTTGCCCAATGCGGCAATTATGCGGGATTCTTTGAACTCGTTTGCAGTGCCATATCATTCCGAAGGTGCTACGCATGCCATAAAAATAAGAGTAAGCAGCGAAGAGATGAAAGACCCTGTAGTGGGATGGGTGAGCAATGGTAGTTTCATGTTTCCTTATAGTGTGGTTTATATCGATAAGGAAACTGCTGTGGCAATGCCCGTTCAGGAAGTGAAAAAATACAGTTCACACGTTCAGGTTTTCACCGATAAAGGTGATGCAAAAGAGGCTGTTATCGAAGTAAACAAACCATTAACAATCGATAGTTGGAGAATCTATCAGTTAAGTTACGATCAATCGCGCGGAAAATATTCTCGAACAAGTGTTTTCGAACTGGTGCGCGATCCATGGTTACCAATTGTTTATGCAGGAATTATTATGTTGTTGGCGGGATCTTTTTATCTGTTTATTGTGGGTCCAAAAAAGAAAAAATCATGAGCTGGGATTACTTTATATATTTTTCATCTCTGTCTGTTATTTTATGGACAATAGGAGCTGTTGTAGCATTCAGGACTAACAAACGATTGGTTCCGACACTTTTTACGGTATCAGGTTTGATCGTTTTTTTTCTGTTCATTCTTGGAATGTGGATTTCGCTTGAGCGACCTCCCTTGCGTACGATGGGCGAAACTCGACTTTGGTATTCGTTTTTCTTACCGGTTGTAGGGCTTATCACATATGAGCGTTGGCGATATAAGTGGTTACTCTCATTCAGCACACTCTTAGCAACTGTCTTTATTGTTATAAACATTGCTAAACCCGATATCCATAACAAAGTGTTGATGCCAGCATTGCAAAGTCCATGGTTTTCACCACACGTAATTATCTACATGTTTTCGTATGCCATATTGGGTGCTGTAACGCTTATTGCTATCTACTATCTCATTAAAGAGAAGAAACTTACCGATACGAACAAGTTGATGGAAATGACCGATAATCTGGTATACGTCGGAACTGCATTTGTAACTATGGGAATGTTGTTAGG
>JAQVGF010000182.1 GCA_028696875.1 Dysgonamonadaceae bacterium | reverse complement strand
ATAAATTTCAAATCGCTACCACGAGATTATTTTATTCGATTGATTAATTAGGGACACTAACAGAAAGTTATTAATTTTGATTTTCGCTGTAAATAGCATAGTGAGCTCAGTAAATTTAAGCACCTAACTTATTCAACCTTTTGTCACCCTCTTATCCATAAAGGGAAAGACCTAATAGTTAGCACTAACCAAAGTCCCGTGGGGATTTTAGGGATAAAGATCAAGTGAATTTACTTATCGAAGTATACACATGTCTCGGTTTACAACTCATTCATTTCTAATTTTCTCTTTCTGTTTTATGTAGCAATTAATTGTTTCAGAATATTCTATGTTCTCTTTATAAACAATATGACAATTAGAATGTTATGATGTCTAAATGAACATGTAAAATGTTAAACCATCATACCTATCTTTTTTAAAAGTCAAAATGTTTAAAGTCAACTCTAAAAATCTCTATTTCTACTTCATTGGTCTATTGATCTCTCAGCTCTTTTTTTCTTGTAATATTAAACAAGAATACAAAGCTGAAGAGTTAATTATGGCAAAGATACATGCTGAAAAAAGAGATAGTTTAATAGCTGAAGCAAAAGCGCTAAACAATAGAGGAACAGTTGCACGAAATATGGCAGACTATCAAGAAGCTCTAAACTTACACTTTAAAGCTCTGAGTTTGGCGGAAGAAGCGAAAGATACACTGAGTCAGATTTATGCGCTCAATAATATTGGAACAGATTTACGGAGAACCTATTCCAACATGGAGGCATCAACTTATCATTATTTGGCGCTTGAATTGTCTGCCAACAATCCCAAGTATTTAAAAATGCATGCGATGGCGATGAATGGATTGGGAAATATTTTTCTCGTTTTAAACAATAAAGAGCAAGCACAACATTATTTTTATCGAGCACTTGCCAATGAGAAAGAATCGAATAACAATTTGGGGCAAGCTATTAATTATGCGAACTTGGCCGAATCATTCAATATTAGTCACGATTTAGATAGCGCACTCTACTACTACAATGAATCGTTGAAACAAAATAAAATAATTAAATCAGATATTGGAGAAGCAATCTGTAAGAGAGCTATGGGTTTGATCTATTTTGAAAAAGGCAATCATACTCTTGCGGTGGAATTACTAAGCGAGGCTTATTCGCTTATGGAAAACTCCAAAGATGCTTTTCACAAACTGGAAGTTCAAATTGCTTTAGCAGAAACCCTTATCGACCTTAATGAGTTAAACGAAGCTGAAAAACATGCCTTGGATATTTTGAATTTGGCAAAAGCAATTGATTCCTACGAATACCAACAGAGAGCATACGATGTTCTGGCTGAACTAAGAGAAAAGCAGCAACGCTATCAACTGGCTTACGAAGCAAAAGAGAAAGCTTTTATATATCGTGATAGTGTGATGGCACAGAATAGTGAAGTACGTATTCTCGAATTAGAGAATCGATATAAAGGAAAAGAAGCTGAACATCAGATACAGCTCTTAACAACCGAGAAAAATTTAACCGAAAAAAACAGAATAGACCAACAACGAATTTTCTTTCTCCTGATTTTATTACTGTCTGGGTCTATTGGGTTTCTCTATTATCGAAACCATAACAGCCGGAAAATAAGTAAAGAGTTGGAAGAAATAAATGAGATGAAATCCAGATTCTTTAGTAATGTCTCTCACGAGTTTCGAACACCGCTCACACTTATTAAAGGACCTTTGGAAAATTGGCTCGAAGAAGAGTTGACTCCTGAATTTGAAAAAAATGTAACAATGATGCTTCGTAATTCGGATCGATTACTATTCTTAGTGGACCAATTATTGAGTTTATCTAAAGTAGATTCCGGTAATTTTCAAATCATTCCTCAACAAGCAGATCTCTCTCTTGCAATAAAAGGAATTTCAAACTCATTTCTACATTTTGCCAAAGAAAAATCTATTAACTACAACATAGATATAGAAGAAAGTGGAGAAAGTTTGGTCGATTTGCATATTGTAGAGATAATTGTGTCGAATTTATTGTCAAATGCGCTTAAGTTTACAGAAGCTAACGGAGATATTTCACTTAGAGGTAAGAAGAAAGGCAACTCTTATATAGTTAAAGTTGCAAACACGGGCCAACGGCTCGCCGATGAGCAGTTATCCAAAATGTTCGATCGTTTTTATACCGACGGTCCTTCTCATTATAGTGGTACAGGAATTGGTCTGTCATTGGTAAAAGAACTTTGTTCGCTCTACAATGCTGATCTAAAGGTAGAATATAACGAAAACAATGAGATTGAATTTACAGTTGTTTTTCCTTCCTTGAAGAAAGTTGATAAAACGGACTCCAAAGACCTTGTACTTGAAAAGATAAATATAGAAAGATTTTATCACCAAGAAGTATCTGCAGAAACAACAAACGAGGAAGGAAAAGATAAAGAGCCTGCTTTTTCTGAAATGCCTCTTCTTCTTATCGTTGAAGATAACGATGATTTGAGAAAATATATTGTAGAAACTTTTAAAAACAGGTATAAGACTATTGAGGCAAAGGACGGTGAGGAGGGAATATCCCTGGCAAAAGAACATATTCCGGATATTATAATATCCGATATAATGATGCCAAAAGTGAGTGGCTTGGAACTGTGTGACATCCTTAAAAGTGATGCTTCAACAAATCATATCCCCATTATTTTATTAACAGCTCTGAACGAGGAGAAGGATATAATTGCCGGATTGAAAAACAGAGCCGACGATTATGTAACAAAACCTTTTGGAGCAAAAATTTTGCGCTATAAAGTTCATAATCTAATTGAAACGCGCAACGTGTTGAGTCGTAAATACCGTAAAGAGATTTTATTAAAACCTCACGATTTACTGATAAACAAAGAAGAAGATGCCTTTGCTGTAATCTTAGGTAAGGTTATAGAAGAAGAAATAACAAATCCTAATTTCGGGGTTGACGAGTTTTGTAAAGTAGCAGCTATGAGCCGTGCACAGCTTTATCGTAAGTTGAAGGCAACAGTAGATATGTCTGTTTCAGAATTTATACGTGTACATCGGGTAAAAACTGCATCGGAACTTTTTAAAAATGAAAACTTGAATGTTACAGATGTTTGTTATGCTTCAGGATTCAGTGATGCCTCTTATTTTTCAAAATCCTTTAAAGATGTTTTTAAAGTGCCACCTGCCAAATATAGAAAAATGCTTCATGAAAAACAATCTGAAATAAAATAACTCATGTTTGAGTCTACTTCGAAAAGCCAATTTCACCCATTGCCGCCCCTAAATCCCCTAAAGGGAACCTTGGCAGAGTGCTGATTATTAGGCTTTTCCCTTCAGGGACAAAGGACAGAAAAAGACTAATAATCAGCATTTGAGGGTTTTCGGAGTGAACTCATGTTTAGCATTAGTAATAATTTATTTTGTCTCTAAAATTGTTATTTCTTTCTTATTCCACCTTTTTATTCCAAAATAGCTCATTTTACAACTCTTTGAGAATATAGTCATAGTAGATCTATGGTCGTGATTGTAGTTTTGTATTCATAAAAAATGAAAAGGAACAATTTAAAAAAAAAACAACAATCATGAAAAAAAGATTCTTTCCTCTTACGTTAGCAATCATTGCTATTTCCATGGTTACATATTCTTGCGCTGATAATCCAAAAAGAACGGCGGCAGATAATGAGCTTGGAAAAATAGAAGTTGAAATTCCCGCATCCCTCAAAAACAAACCGGAGGTTGTTACTTACATCCACGATATGAACAAAATTGCGGATGATTATGCCATGCTGATCGATCAAGTCCTGTCAGACTTAGGAGGATTGGAAAACAAAGAAGATTTGGATAATTTGAGTATGATGGATAAAATTAAACTTATGAAAGTTAGTGCTGAAGTAGGTTTTAAATCCATAGATATCATGTCGAAATGGGGTGACTATCATAGTAAGGTGAATTTCTTTAAGGAAGATCTTACTGAGGACGAAGCTGTCGCTCTTGAGGCTGTATTAAAACGTTTTGAAAAACGTATGGAACAAATAGAAGAAAAACACTACAAATTTTTTGATGAGTAAAAATTAAATTTATAGACCAAACTGTTTAAAAAAAGAGATAAGTAAAAATAACATAAAAAATTTAATCATGAATAGTATTATAAATACAGCAAAACAATTTATTGTAAACCCAAAATTAGAGTGGGAGGTGGCGAAAGAAAATACAAACAGTGCGCAGCAGCATGTAGTGACCTATGTCTTGCCTTTGGCACTAATTTCTGCAATTGCAATTTTTATTGGAGTAGGACTTATAGGTTATCGTGTTTTAGGATACAGAGTGCAATCAGTAAGTGGTGGATTAGTACAGGCCATTATGTCGTTAATATCAATTTTAATTGGTGTTTATCTGTCAGGATTTGTAATTCATAAGCTCGCTCCCACTTTTAATACTTCCGTAAGTCTTGACAAAGCAGTAAAATTAGTCGGTTTTTCATATACTGCAATATTATTAGCCGGAATATTAAATATTTTTCCACCGTTGGCATTTTTCACCTTTTTAGGAGGACTTTACAGCTTATACATTTTATATTT
>JAQVGF010000181.1 GCA_028696875.1 Dysgonamonadaceae bacterium | reverse complement strand
AAAAAAATTTATTAGTCTTGTAAGAAATTCAGGAAAAATTCCCACGCACAATAAAATAAGTGTTATACTGGAAAAAACGAATCCATACAACAGTCCAACACGAGATGCTTTTTCCGTTGATTCAACCTTAGTGAACATAACGACAATGATTCGTAAATAGTAAAACAGCCCAATAATACTGGTGAAAACCAAAACAATGGAAAGAAGCCATAGTTCTTTACCAATTCCGACCAATAAAAGATAAAATTTACTCATGAAGCCGGCAGTTAAGGGTATGCCGGCAAGTGAAAAGAGCATTACTGAAAATGCAATGGCTATGCCCGGTCTGGTCCAGAAAATACCTTTATAATGCTCCAGTGAAGATGCATCTCCATCAATTTCAGAAAGGAATGAAACAATTGCAAAAGCCCCCGTCAGGGTGACCGCGTATACCACAAGGTAAAATGCAAAAGCGTGTTCTCCGGTTTTGTCTCCTGACAGAAGTGCAATTAAGAGATATCCGAGGTGGGCAATGGAGGAATAGGCGAGGATTTTCTTAACATTTTTCTCTTTTAAAGCCATCAGATTCCCAATAAACATGGACAATACAGCTATAGTAGTGATGAATATAAGAAAGGAATTAACTTTCAGTATTTCCGATTCATAAACAAATCTTAGAAAGAAAGCAAACATACCGGCTTTTGAAACAGTTGCCACGAAGGCACTTACCGGAGCAGGAGCTCCTTCGTACACATCAGGTGTCCATAAATGAAAGGGCACAAGTGCAAGCTTAAACCCGATGCCGCCCATCATAAATGCTATGCCGGCTAACCCAATAAAATCGATTTCAGTAGAACGAAAATATGGAACCAAATCAGGGAAATACATGCTCCCTGAGCCTGAATAGATCAGCGCCATTCCAAAAAGAAGGAAGGATGAAGAAACAGCAGCAATAATCAGGTATTTTATACCTGCCTCAATAGAGTGTTCACGATCTCTTAAAAATGCAATTAACACATAGAGCGAAGTGCTAAGCAGCTCAAGTCCCAGAAAGAACGTAATGAAATGACGGCTCGACACCAGAACTGTCGATCCCAGAGCAGCCAGTATCATCAGTATATAATATTCCTCTATATCTTCTGCTCTGCTCTCTATATAAGGATGTGAAATTAGCATGATATACACCGTTACTATCAGGATTAGTCCGGAAAAGAACATGCTGAATCCATCGCGGATAAAAATGCCTGATATTTCATTTTGAACAGGATGGAAAAACAGAGATGCAAAAGAAGCTGAAACAAACAATATGGCTGTAATAGTTGTAAAAAGATGATTCCTTCTTATAGCAATGGAAAGAAGCAATACAATGGCACCAGCCGCTAAAATGATTTGCGGCATCAGGGATAAAAGATCAATTTTGTTCATTTTTATCCTCCTTTCCGATCGTTGGTAAAACATTCAATTCAACCTTAGTTTTGAGAGAAGGCAGAGGTTTATTAACAGACTTCATTATATAGCTTTTATTTTGGGATGAATTGTCGGAATTCACACGATCATTCTCAAGGAATATCCCTGAATTTACCGGTGTTGCAAGCGTTCTGAAAACAGGTCGCGGAAAAATTCCAAAATAAACGACCGGAATAAGCAGAGCACTCAGAATTACAACCTCTCGGAGATTTATATCGTGTGTCTTGTATGAGCTCAACTTTGGTCCAAAAAAGACCTTTTGCATAATTCTCAGTGAATAGATTACCGAAACAATCAAACCCAAACTTGCGAGAATAGCCCATAAAGGGTTGGAAAGGAAAGTTCCCAAAAGTATCATAAATTCAGCAACAAAATTTGCAAGTGAGGGCAATCCCAAGGACGCCATTACAAAGACGAAGGAAAAACCACCCAATCCGGGCATATCATCCCAAAGCCCACCAATGTTTTTCAGCTCACGGGTATGCAATCTATCTTGAACGATACCGGCTATAACAAACAGAGCTCCTGTGCTTAGCGCATGCGCAATAATCTGCATTACAGCTCCCCGGAAGGCGATACTATTAAATGCATATATTCCTATTATAATAAATCCCATATGGCTTATGCTGGTATAAGCAACAAGACGTTTTAGATCTGTTTGGGCAAATGCAAGTTTGGCTCCGTACAAAACTCCTGCAACGCCAATAGCCATGGCAAAAGGAGCAATGCTAAGTGATAAATCAGGGAAGAGCGGGATAACTATCCGTATTAAACCATATATACCGGTTTTTAACAAAAGCCCGGCTAATATAATACTTCCCGCTGTAGGTGCTTCGGTGTGTGCATCGGGAAGCCAGGAATGTAATGGGATAGCAGGTATCTTCACTCCGAAAGCAATCAGAAATCCCGCCATAAAGAGACCGGCCAAAGAAGAGGTTGAAGAATGTTTTACAAGTTCCACAATATCAAAAGTATACACTCCAGTAATTCCTGCATTATGAAAATAGAGACCCAGAATGGATAATAACATCAAAAGTCCGCCACCTTGAGTAAATAGAAAAAACTTGTATGAAGCATATACCCGGTTCTCATGCCCCCATATTGCGATCAAAAAATACATGGGTATCAGCATCACTTCCCAGAAAAAATAAAACAGAAAAAGATCTTCCGCAAGGAAAACACCCGAGATGCCGGCTAAGATGAACAGAATATTAAAATGAAAAAAACCGGTTCTGTGCTCTATTTCCTTCCATGAGATCAGAACAGAAAGAATTCCCAAAAGATTTGTAAGCAGAAGCAACAACAAACTTAAACCATCCATGGCCAAGTGGAAACGAATACCGAAAAAAGGTATCCATTCACGATCGAATTCCAGAAACCACTGATTGTTTAAGTTTAAATCGGCCAAAGCCATACTTTTTATCCATATTACAATCAAAAGCACGCTATTCGCCAAAAGGGCTGCCAGAGCTATCCATCGTGGAGCTTCTTTATTGAATCTGCCTACTATCCAGGAAATTAATCCTGAAAACATTAATATTCCAAGAATCCATGCTAATATCATAAAAATATAATTATTGTAATACCAAAAATTACTCCAACAGTGATTAAGGCTAAATACCATCGCAGCCGACCTGTCTGCGTCAGGAGAGCCCAATCATTCAATCTAATCATCAAATTTGATATCTCGGTGTAAAATAAATCAATGAAATCATTTTTATTAATTCTTGCCAGGAAAATATAAGGTTGCACAAAAACTTTATCATAAAATTCATCAAATGCCCATCCATTAAACCAAAGGTTGTAAAGGAAACTACCTATAGCGGACTTTTTGATATTATAGGTAACTTCAGGTCTTTTCTGGTAGAAATACCATGCTAAAAAAATTCCGGTAAACACAACAAGTCCGGAAATTACAGGCAGAATAAACCCCAGAGCTGCTCCTTCCGGTTGGTTTAATTCCGGCAGGCTAAAAGCCATAAACTTTGAAAAAAGATGGAGAGGTGCCATTTCGATATATCCTGCGACAATTGATAGCACGGCCAGAATTACGAGAGGGATATTGAGTGCTTTTGAGCTAATTTTTTCAGGTTCAATTTTCATATCTCCAAAGAAAGTGAGAATTATCATACGTGTTGTATAAAGTGCGGTAAGTCCTGCTCCTACAAGTCCTGCGATCCATAGAACGATTCCGGAATCCGGAGAAAGAAAAGCATCCATAAGGATTTTGTCTTTACTGAAAAATCCGGCTGTAACCAGTGGCAAAGCTGAAAGTGAGGCTGCTCCGGCAATAAAGGTGTAAAAAACGAGAGGCATCTTTTTTCGTAATCCACCCATCTTAAACATATCATGCTCCTCTTTGAGACGGATAATTACAACTCCTGCAGCGAGGAAAAGCAAAGCCTTGAAAAATGCATGGACAAAAAAGTGAAATATGCCTGCCGACCATGCACCTACTCCCAAGGCAAGGAACATATACCCGATCTGAGAAATAGTGGAATAAGCCAGTACTCTTTTGATATCACTTTGTACTAATGCGCTAAAACCCGCAAGCACTAAAATTATGGCGCCAAAAGCTGCCACTAAGAGCATTACATTAGGAGCCATGCTAAAGATCAAATTTGTTCTGGCAATCAGATAAACACCCGCGGTTACCATGGTTGCTGCATGAATAAGTGCACTTACCGGTGAAGGACCTGCCATAGCATCAGGCAACCATGTCTGAAGTGGCAACTGTGCAGATTTTCCAACAGCTCCACCAAGGAGAAGAAGAGCAGCTATTTTGGCATCCGGAGAACCTGATATCCATTCGAGGGAAACATAATGCAGTATTTCATTAATATTTAAGGTTCCAAAAGAACGGAATAGAAAAAACAGACCTATAGCCATTGCTGTATCACCAATACGGGTTACAATAAAGGCTTTGCGTCCGGCATATCCATTCTTCGGATCTTTATACCAGTACCCAATCAGAAGATAGGAACACAAACCAACACCTTCCCATCCGAGATATAGCATCAGGAGATTGTCGGCCATAACCAGAATCAACATGGAGGCCATAAACAGATTCATCCATGCGAAATAACGGACGATCCCTTCATCATCTTTCATAAAGAATGCAGAATAAAGATGAAT
>JAQVGF010000029.1:2569-20336 GCA_028696875.1 Dysgonamonadaceae bacterium | reverse complement strand
GCCACCACCGCATCTTCGTAACGCTCCCTTTTTATAACAAACTGCATATTCACCTGATTCAACGATTGCCCGATGCTTTCAATATTAATCCCCTTTTCATAGAGCGCTTTGCTGGCTCTGTAAAGAAATCCGGGCAGTGCAATGTTTGTTCCCAACACACTTACAATTGAGCTTGGCAGTGTGATGACACGATAGAAATGGGTTGTGAGTTCCTGAATCAATCTTTTTGATTTTTCGGTTTCCCACAAAACAAAGGTGATGGAATTGGCGTTGGTCGATTTCAGAATGTAGCTCACTTTATGTTTATCTAAATGTTGCATAATGCGTAAATCGAAACCCACTTCGCCCACCATCATTGGGTCGTGAACTTCTACGGCAATAACTTTGCGTGTGCCTGATACGATTTCTACACGCGGGTTTGGAGAAATATAATCTCGCGAGATTAAGGTTCCCGGATGCTGCGGTTCGAACGTATTTTTTATGCGAATATTTATGTTGGCCAATTCGAGCGGTTTAGCCGCTCGCGGATGAATGGCTTCCATGCCAATATCCGCTAATTGATCGGCAATAATAAAGTTTGTATGTCCAACCGGGATAGAATTTTTAATTCCAACGATCTTTGGGTCGGCACTTGACAGATGATATTCTTTATGAATTACTGCCTCGTCAGCTTTTACATCAACGGCAATTTTGCTAAATGTAACTTCGGAATATCCACGATCGAATGCGCGCATAATGCCTTCAGTTCCTTTGGTATATCCGGTAGCAATGCAGAGGACTTTGCTAAAATCTATATCGCTAAACTCTTTATGAATGCGTTCGTCGATGGTTAACGGAACGTTGTCGTTAAATCCACATAAATCTACAAACCGTGCATTGATTCCGTTGTTGTTCAAAATATTAGCAGAGTTCCAACCGGAATGAGCCTCACCAATAGATGCCAATATCTCTCTCGCTGCAAGCGAGATGTCAACCATGTTGACATAGCCGGAAGCCATTACTTTACCTAAGCTGTAAAGTAGTGTTTTTGCTTGATCCACGCGGAAACGGATGAAGTCGCGTGCTTCTTTCAAGTCGAGACCAATATCGGCAAAGCCGTCGTTAATTAACAACAGTCGTTTGGAAAACGAATCAAGTGCACTGCTATAATCTTCACCATTTAAAAACTTATTGTAAATGCCGGGTTCACCCGTCATTTTGTGTTCCAACAGCCAGTTTGTAACATTGTTGTAAGCTGAAACCACAAAAATGCGATTGTACAGATCATCGTTTTTGCGTTCGCCTTTAATTATATTTTGCAGTACATCCTGAAATTGAGACATGGATGTTCCACCTATTTTTTCTACTGTAAGCATATTTTATTTACGTTAAATGTTGAGGTTAGAATTTTTTTAGTTCAGAATACAACCGTTGAATGGGCAAGCCCATAATGTTGTAATAAGAGCCGTTAATATGTTTTACGCCCACGTAACCAATCCACTCTTGAACACCATAAGCTCCCGCTTTGTCGAAAGGTAAATAGCGCTCTACATAATATTCAATCTCTTCGTTTGTAAGTTCTGCAAATTCCACATCGGAAGCTACCGAAAACGAAGTTTGTTTTTTTGATGTTGTTAAGCACACACCGGAAACCACACGATGCGTCTTTCCCGAAAGGGTTGCAAGCATCTCTTTTGCTTCTTCTTTGTTGGTAGGTTTGCCAAACATTTTTCCGTCAAGCAAAACTACTGTATCTGCTGTTATAACGAGTTCATCATCGCAAAGCGAAGGTTTGTATGGCTGCGATTTTTTGATAGCAACAAACTCGGCGATTTCCTCAACAGGTAAATTGTCGGGATAGCTTTCGTCAATTTCAGGCACTGTTTTCACTTCAAAATTGATATCTATACCGCGCAATAGTTCTTCACGCCGAGGTGAATTGGACGCAAGCAGCACTTTATAATCCGATATTTTCATAGTGCTTTGCGAAGAGTTACCAATTTTTCTAACAAAGCTTCCAGTTTATCAAGCTGCAACATATTGGCACCATCCGATTTTGCCAGACCGGGATTTGGATGAGTTTCAATGAATATTCCATCCACACCAACTGCAATTGCCGCTTTTGAAATGGTCTCAATCAATTCGGGCTGACCACCCGTAACTCCCGATGCTTGATTGGGTTGCTGCAAACTATGCGTAACATCCATTACAACCGGGAAACCAAACTTTTTCATTGTGGGAATTCCTCGGTAATCCACCACTAAATCGTTGTACCCAAAAGTAGTGCCTCGCTCGGTTAACATTACATTCTTGTTGCCCGAATCCACCACTTTTTGAGCAGCAAACTGCATGCTTTCGGCAGAAAGGAATTGTCCCTTTTTGATGTTTACAATCTTACCGGTTTTTGCTGCCGCAACTAATAGTTCCGTTTGGCGACATAAAAAAGCAGGAATCTGCAATATATCTACATATTCTGCTACCATTGCTGCTTCGTGTGATTCATGAATATCCGTTACAACCGGTATATTGAATGTTGATCTTACTTTTTGTAAAATCTGAAGTGCTTTTTCATCTCCAATTCCGGTAAATGAATCCACACGCGATCGATTGGCTTTCCGATACGATCCTTTAAAGACATAAGGAATGCCCAATTTATTGGTTATTTTTTTTATTTTACCGGCAATATCCAATGCCATTTCCTCGTTCTCTATTGCACAAGGACCTGCTAACAAAAAGAATGTTTCGCTTTTTAAATAAGATAAATCCATCGTAAGATACAATTTTTTAATTTGACGCAAGATACAAAAAAACCGTTTGTTTTTGTAGATTTGTATTTACTCTTTACAATAAAAAAATTATGAATGCGTTATGACTATTGATATTTGTTTCTCTCCGGCTCTCCTCTCTTATTATGCACAACCCAATGATGTGGTAGTTGTGACAGATATTTTTAGAGCAACCACCACCATGTGTATGGCTTTTTCAAACGGAGCTAAATCAATAATTCCCGTTGCTTCTATTGAGGAAGCTGAAGAGTATAAACAGAATGGATATTTGGTGGGAGCAGAACGTAATACAAAACGTTGCACTTTTGCAGATTTTGGTAATTCTCCATTTGAATATACCGAAAACAGAGTAAAAAACAAAGAAATTGTATTTACAACAACCAATGGCACGCTTGCTTTGCATGCTGCAAAAGAGAGTGGGAAAGTGCTCATTGGTGCATTCTCTAATATTGAAGCGGTAGTTGAAAAATCTATTGAGCTGGGAGAACGCATCGTAGTACTTTGCGCCGGGTGGAACAATAAGGTAAACATGGAGGATCTGTTGTTTGCAGGAGCTTTTGCAGAAAAGCTTTCTGCGCATACATCATTGAACCTCGATTCCGATGCTGCGAAAATTGCTTTAGATCTTTGGAATATTGCCAAAGAAAATGTGGCTGATTATTTAAAAGGGACCGACCATTATCATCGACTCGTTGCAAATGGTTTAGAAAAAGATATTCAGTTTTGTTTGCAACAAAACACACTGCCGTTAGTTCCCTTTTATGATAAAAGGGAGGCGAAAATCAGAGTTCGGTAAGCTGACTAAAAAGTGAAGAATGTTTTGTGCTGATGATTGAAATGTTTGCAGTGACACAAAATCTTCTCTCTTTACAAAGAACAAAACAACAGAATCACAGAAAAACGAAATCGCGAAAAACAAAAAAAAAGATGACAAATAAACTCCGTCATCTTTTCTTTATTTCAAAATAAATTTTTGATCTTGCTCTCTTAGTTAATTCCAAGTTTCGCTTTCACAAGCGGATTAGCATCAATAGCCGTTGGACTGTGATATGCCACAGAGCCTGATGCTAAATCTAAAATATAGATATATCCTTTTTCTTCGCCCACTGCTTGAATGGCTTTTTGAAGTTTTTCTTGTACAGGCGCTAAAAGTTTCTGTTGTAATTCTCGAATTTCTTTTTCGCTGTTTTGCATAAAAGCCTGGTATCTCTCTTCAATTTGTTGAATTTGTTTCTGACGATCCAACAGTATAGCTTCCGTTATCTCATCATCAGATTTTTTAAATTCTTCCATCTTGTTGTTGTATTCGGTCTCCAATGCAGTGGCATTTTTCTTAACTTGTTCCTGTTTGGTATTCATTTGCGTTTCAATTGCACCCAATTCAGGCATTGCTCCAAATAGTTCTTGCGAATTGATATATGCAATTTTGCTCTCTTGAGCCACCAATGCAAGAGGAGCGATTACAAAAAATAAGATAATTAACTTTTTAAGCATAATAGGTTTCATTATAGTTGGTTTAGTTTGTTGTTTTCAATTTGAGGGGCAAAGATAAATGTTTTATTTAGAATATCCTAACTTTGCCAAGACTTCATTACTAATGTCAATTTCGGGTGATGCAAAAATCATCGATGTTGCAGATGCTCTGTCAATCACAGCTTTATATCCACTCGTAAGAGCAATCTCTTTAATGGCATTATAGATGGAATCTTGTATGGGGTCAATAAGCGCTTGACGTCGCTTCATCATTTCACCTTCTTGACCAAAATACTTGTTTCGTAATTGCTGCAGTTCGTTTTCTTTTGCAACGATAGCATTTTCACGTTGTGTCTTTTCTTTTGCAGACAAAGAAGCTACGTTGGCTTGAAAATTCGAATACATTGTTTTTACATCCTGCTGCATTTTTTCAATTTCAGCTTGCCATGTTTCCGCAGTTTTCTCTAATTGCTGATTAGCATTTTCGTAGCTTGGGATATTTTCTAAAATATACTCCATATCAACCAATGCATATTTTTGAGCTGAACTGCTCAAAATAAAAGCAAAGAATAATCCGATAAATAATAATGTCTTTTTCATAAATTTCAATTTTATAATCTGTATTGTTCTGACGTGCTAATTCGAAAATCGTTTATAGTTGCTTCAATAAATTATGTTAATTGAGGTTTGATGTTAGAACTCTTGTCCAATAATAAAGTGGAACTGACTGCCACCATTTTCTCGGCTACCGCTTATTTTATCAAATCCATAAGCCCAGTCAATTCCCATCAATCCAATCATTGGAAGATGAATTCGAGCACCTACTCCTGCCGATCTTTTCAAATCGAATGGATTAAAGTCGCCCACATTTCGCCACGCATTACCTGCTTCGATAAATGCCACACCATAAATAGTTGAACTGGGTTCGAGAATAAACGGATATCTAAACTCCAAACCCAAACGCGTGTATGCACTGGCATAACGACCCACAGAACCGTTTTGATAACCACGTAAAGCAATAGTTTCTGTGGCATATTGCGATGAATATCCGGTCATACCGTCACCACCCACGTCAAATCGTTCGAATTCTGATTGCTTGTCTTTGTTGTAATATCCAAGGAATCCAAATTCTGCACGTGTTGCCAATACAGGAGTACGTTTTATGGCCAATGAAGAAAGAGGTGTATATGTTCTCATTTTAAACTTCCACTTATGGTATTCTAACCATTTGTATTTTTGAGGATTTTCATATCCGTTTTCGTCTTTGGGCAAGTTTTTGTAATCTATTCCATCCCATAAAGAGAATGGAGGAGTAACACCTACACTCAGTGTAAACTGTGAGCCCATACGCGTGTACAACGGGTTGTCAATAGAATTTCGCGCCAACGTAAAGTTAAGGGCTAAACTGTTGCTTACTCCGTTTGGTATTAAGAAGTAACGCCAGTTTTTCATACGATAGAGTTGATATCCCAATTCGCCTTGCAAATAGAAATAGTCATCGGGCCACGCCAATCGTTTGCTGTAACCTAACGAAGCTCCAATAACTTCGAAAACTTTATCGGGGTCGTAAGAATACTCAAGCATACTCTGATATCCACCACCATAGCTGCCATAACCATAACCACCGTAACCATATCCACCATATCCACCATAACCGCCATATCCGTAAGGGTCATATTGATTATATCCTTGATACATTCTGTCGCTTATATCGGTTTGGCGAGAGTAGAATGCACTTACCGAGAAACTGTTTGGGCGTTTGCCGCCAAACCATGGTTCAATAAACGAAAATTGGTACGATTGATAATATTGTCCGTTTGTTTGTGCACTCAAAATAAGTGTTTGTCCCTCGCCTTGCGGAATAATACCGCGATAAGAGGAAGGATTAAGCATGTTTTTAAGCGAGAAGTTGGTTAGTTTCAAACTCAACTTACCAACCAGTCCTGTAACGCCCCAACCGGCAGAAAATTCAATTTGGTCGTTTCCTTTTGATACTAAGGGATAGTTAATATCAACAGTTCCCGATTCGGGATCGGGTACAACATCAGGTTGTAAATTTTCAGGATCGAAGTGACCTGTTTGCGCAATCTCTCTAATAGAGCGTATTAGTTGTTCTTTGCTGAATACAGCACCCGGCTTGGTACGAAGCTCGCGACGAATGACATCTTCATAGAGTCGATCGTTTCCTTGAATTGTTACCCGCTTTATGGTTGCTTTACTGCCTTCCATTACACGAAGCTCCAAATCAACGGAGTCTTCTACAATGTTAACTTCAACCGGATCTATACTTGAGAAGAGATAACCATTGTTCTGATAAATGTTTATTACCGCATCGTCATCGGTAATTAAACGTTCTTCCAATTTCTTTTGGTTATAAACATCATCAGCCTTCATATTCAATTCCCGGTCTAATTGTACGGAACTGTACTGCGTGTTTCCAACCCATTTTATAGATCGGATATAATATTTTTCACCTTCGTCAACTTTAATGTCAATGTTCACAGTTTTATCGTCGTGGCGATAGACAGTGTCCCACACTATTTCCGCATCGCGATAGCCCAGCTCATGGTATTTATCTAAAACTCTTTTTTTATCTTCTTCGTAATTGTCTTCAACAAATTTCTTAGTTCTAAATAGATTAATGAGTTTCCCTCTTTCATTAGTCTTCTTCATTGTCCATGCAAGCTTGCTATCTTTTATTGCTTCGTTCCCAATGAAATTGAGACTGTTTACTTTTATCTTTTCTTTCTTATCAACATTAATATCAAGAATAACCTGATTCTTATGTTCGGGATCGGGTTTTTCCATAATAGAGACTTCTGCATCTCCAAATGCTTTCTCAGCATAATATGCTTTAATGATGGTTTTAGCTCTATTAATTTGGTCAGGTGTAATTTGATTTCCTTTCACCATTCCAATCTTTTTTTCAATATCATCGCGTTCACCCTTTTTCATACCCGAGTAGTGAATATCTGAAATGCGTGGACGGCTGGTTAACCTCAGTTCGAGCCAAACCTTATCTCCCTGAAATTTGTCGACTAAAATTTTTACATCACCAAAAAGTCCTTGTTTCCAAAATCTTTTGGCAGCCTGGGTTATATCATCTCCCGGAATTTGAATCACTTGTCCTACAGACAAACCTGAAAAGCTAACCATTACAAAGGGTTGTTCTTCGTACATGGTGCCTTCAATACCGGTAACCTTGATGTCCTGAATCGTATATTTTTTTGGAGTTGCCGTGTAATTAATTGTGGGGGAGATAATGACACTATCTGTAGGATTCGTTGAGGTCGGTTGTTCCGTCTCAATTTGTCCCCAAACATTTGCCTGAATGGCAAAACTAAGTATCACTATACCAATAAATGTTTTCTTCAACATTGTTAAAATTTTTCGTTTCTCTCTATTATGCTGTTGCAGGTTGTTTTCTAATTATTCTTTTTGTTCCTTTTCAATTTGTTCGCTGGTTTTGCCAAATCGTCGTTCTCTACATTGAAAATCTAAAATGGCTTGGTACAAATGTTCTGCATCAAAATCGGGCCAAAACACATTCGTAAAATACAATTCAGCGTATGCTAATTGCCACAATAAAAAATTGCTTATGCGTTTCTCACCGCCCGTTCGTATTAATAAATCGGGATCAGGAATACCTTTTGTTGTTAAGTAGTTTGATAAGGTTTTTTCGTTTAAATCATCTACCCTCAATCGTTTCGATTGGATATCGTTTAGCATATTTCTTAATGCTTCTGTAATTTCCCATTTCGAAGAATAGCTCAGCGCCAGAATCAATGTTATTGTAGTACCGTTAGCTGTTTCGTTTATGCAATTATCTAATGCAGCCCTCGTTTTGGTAGGCAATCTGTTGGAATCACCAATGACAAGCAGTCGAACTCCCTGTTTAATTAAATCCGGAGTCTCTTTTACAATAGCGTACACCATCAATTCCATCAATGCCTCGACCTCTTTGTTGGGTCTATTCCAATTTTCGGTAGAAAATGCATAAACAGTAAGAAAATTTATACCTGCACGACTAGCTGCTTCAACAATTCTACGAACCGCCACAACACCTTCCTGATGTCCGTCGGTTCGGTCCAATCCGCGTTCTTTAGCCCATCTCCCATTACCATCCATGATGATTGCAATGTGAGAAGGTATATTCTTAGTATCTATTTTATCTAATAAAGACATTTTATCTTGTTGTCCTTAGTTTATCAATTATATTTGTTTACTCTCGGTGCGAATCCGATATTCTCCAAACCTTTTCTGTTGAATTATTTTGTAAATAATTTATTGATGCGCCCTTTCCAAACCTCAACCAACTGCGTCTGATTATTGGTTTTTCCACCAAATATCCAGATGTTATTTTTGCTGTCAACAGTAACGGATTGACTTGTTCGGTTTGTGAAGCCTGCAGGAAGCGACTGTTTGCTGTTTGCTTTTTCCCAAAAAATACCGTAATTAATGGATGTGTAAAACACATTTTCATTGTCTTTGGATGTCATTAGGTATATTTTCCCATCGTAATTAAATAGCGATGAGCCAGTCACATTAAACTCCGATATATTGGATATGGAGTTTATTTTGTTCTCGTTTTCTTGTAACACCCAAACACTTCTATTCGGAAAGTTGTTGTCGTTTTCTCCTCCGGTAACGATCAAATATTTAGCTGAGTAGATAAGCGGATCATTAATCGAAGTAAATGTGAAGGCCGTAATCGGGAAACCAGAAGGCACACTGTTGAGAACTCTAAGGGATGAAAAATCGTTGGTTTTTGCAAACTTATAGTCACTGCCATCTTTCAGAACTAACAGAATAGAGTCTTTCGTAAAAGAGGGAAGTTTTCCGTAAATGGCTTTCACAGGGTAAGTTGTAGCTTTCAAACTCCAATCGATACCATTTGCAGATTCATATAGTTTGTTGTTGCTATCGGTTGCATACCATGTTACATTATTATCAAAATCAATTGTTTGAATGGACGATAACAGCACATTCTGAGGCATTCCGTTTAAAACTTGATTGGTCCAGTTTGTGCCATCTTCAATTGACGAGGTCGATAGCTTAATAGCATTACCGGTTTGGTAGTATGTGTAAAACTGATTCTTGTCTGCAACTGTAACTTGATCTGTTGGCAAATCAATGTAGTTGTTTTTTACATTTTGCCAAAAAATAGTGTCTGGATCTTGCTGATGCGTTCTTAATTCGAACGTATATCTTTTTGTGGTTTTACCGTCTTGCGCAAAAATCTCTATCTGTTTCAATTTTTTTATCTTCACTGAGTCTGATAAATTCCAAATATATGAACTATCGGGGTTGATTAAGTAGAGCTTTATACCACTTGCACCATTTGTTGTCACTTCCATCTTCACGTTTTCAACATCAAAAAGATAAGGAAGCGAATCTTTGTTGAAAACTACTGGTGCGGAAGAAACTTGATTGATGGAAAATTCTACTTTTGACAATACGCCTAAGCTATCTTCGGAGGAAGAAATCTTTAAAGAGGTCATTTGTGCATCGGCAGAATAGGTATATTCTACTTCATTTGAATCCAAACATGAACTCAGAAGAATGGTAGTAGCCAAAAGAGTAAAACAATAATAAAACCAGTTAGATATCATTTGATTTAAAAAATTTGTATAATCTATTTAATCTCTGCAAAAGTATGAAGTTTTTCCTCTTCTACCATAGATAAGATAATATTTAATTATAATTTCGACTTATTTCTCTCTTTATATGAAAATGAAAGGAATCTATATATTTTTTAGCATTTATCACATTGAGCGCCATTCCCGGAGCTTCAATACCGTTCCCGATATTCATATCAGCTACTTCAACAAAAGCTTCATCCCACAGATTTTTCTCAATAAACGATGTTAGCGTGTAAGTGCCTCCTTCAATTAATACCGAAGCCAGATTCATTTCAAACAGCTTGTTTAAGATTTGTCTATTTATGTCATCTTCAGAGTTTAGATGAATGCATGTGAGGTTGTCCTTCTCAATAGGATATGTCTCTAATTGGGTGAATAGTATCGTTTTTGCATCATTAGAAAACAAGTTGCTCGTTGCCGCTAATTTCCCCGTTCTGTCAATCACCACACGCACAGGATTGTCTCCATACCATTTACGAGTGGTTAGTGTGGGATTATCTTTCAACGCAGTGTCTGTACCTACCATAATGCTCATAGTTTGTGCGCGAAGTTTATGAACAACACTTTGGGTAATGCTGTTGGAAAGCTTCAAAGGAGGGGTTTCGCTACTTTCTCTTCGGTTATCAATGAACCCATCCTTTGTTTGCGCCCATTTTAGTATTACATAGGGACGTTTTTTTAGCTGATTCACAAAAAAGACTTTGTTCAAGCTTTTTGCTTCCGCTTCCAAAACTCCCGCTACTACATCAATACCCGCATCGCGAAGCATTTGAATTCCTTTGCCTGCAACTTTAGAGTTGGGATCTGTTGAAGCTATAACCACACGTGGGATTTGTTCTGAGATAATCCTCTTTGCACATGGCGGAGTTTTGCCAAAATAGGAACATGGTTCAAGCGAAACATAGAGTGTTGAATTTTTTAATAATGAACTCTCTCTTACTGAATTAATTGCATTTACTTCGGCATGTGCTTCGCCAAACTTTCTATGATATCCTTCGCCAATTATCGTGTCGTTATGCACAATAACACAGCCTACCATAGGGTTGGTTTTTGTTGCTCCCTCACCTTTTTTTGCTAATTGCAAGCAACGGTTCATATATTTTTCACTTATTCTGTGCATTTTTTTTATCTTTGTTGTATTCATCATAGAATAAGATTTCAATGTTTGAAAATCCTGCTGAACAGATTCGCAATCAGTTAATTCATATGTACACCCGGAGTGAGCTTCGCACTTTTGTTACGCTCATTCTAAAAGATGTGTGCAATCTCTCTCTGTCTGATATTGTTGCCTGCAAATTTAATGAATTATCTGACAAGGAGAAACAAAAAATAAATTGCATTGTCAATCGGTTGAAAAACAACGAGCCAATTCAATATATTTTGGGTAAAACCGAATTCTATGGTTTAGATTTTAAGATAAATTCTTCTGTTTTGATTCCACGTCCCGAAACGGAAGAATTAGTAGAGTGGATTCTTTCGGATATAAAAAATACAAATCCTCATGTGCTTGATGTTGGTACAGGAAGCGGTTGTATTGCAATCACAATAGCAAAGCATTTACAATATGCAACTGTGGATGCGTGGGATATATCGGAAGAAGCTTTGGTAATTGCAAGGGAAAATAGTCGGATGAATCACGTTACCGTTCAATTTTCAAAGGTAGATGTGTTAGAAGAGCACTATTCGAAGAAGAAATATGACATCGTGGTTAGTAATCCGCCCTATATAAAAGAATCAGAAAAAGAAGTGATGGATGAAAACGTTCTCAATTTTGAGCCACACGAAGCACTTTTTGTTTCCAATGAAGAGGCTTTGATTTTTTATGATAGAATTGCTGATATTGCTAAAAAACAATTGAAAAATGGGGGATTACTTTATTTCGAAATTAATCAAACCAAAGGCGAAGAGATTGTGCAACTGCTCATAAATAAAAACTTTCAAGATGTTGAATTGAAGAAAGATATTTCGGGGAATAATAGGATGGTGAAGGCGGTGAAGTAATTGACAATGGACAGTTGACAATTAACAATGTGAAGCTTGACAATCTCGCATTTGTTGATAGATAACGAAAAACCGAAAAAACGAAATCACGAAAACTCAAATAGAAACGAGTCAATAGACAATGGAAGAAAAACCCAAGCAAATATCTGAAGCAAAAGCATTTAGTCGCATGTCACACCTGTGTGCAAAAAAGGAATGTTGCGTTTATGATATTGAAACAAAACTGAATCGATTCGATTTAGATACTGAAATTATAGAGCGAATTATTAATCAACTGAAAAAGGAGAAATATATTGACGAATTGCGATTTACAAAGAGCTTTATTCACGATAAAGTTCGTTTTAATAAATGGGGGAAAATAAAAATTGAATATGCGCTTAGACAAAAGCGAATTTCTGAAAGCACAATTTCTGAAGCTTTTTCAAATTTTTCTGACGAAGAACTCACTCATTCATTGCAAGATTTGATGCAAGCAAAATGGAAAACCATAAAAGGAAGCTCAATTTACGAAAGGCAAAACAAGCTAATTCGGTTTGCAATGAGCCGAGGGTTTGAGATGAAAGATATTTTATATTGCATGAAAAAGATAAAGTAAGATGAAGCCGAAATGGGTTTTACAAGAATTAGCTCATTTTTTCTTTCCAAACTGTTGTGTGGTTTGTAAAAACAAATTGCTACCAACAGAGCGGGGAGTGTGTTTGCAATGTTTATATAAGCTGCCAAAAACCGATAACTTTAAAGAACCCGATAATTACGGTGAAATACTGTTAGCGGGTCGTTTTCCTTTTGAACGTTTTGCATCGTTTTGTGTGTTTACCCAAGATGGCCTTTTACAATCTCTTATTCATGAATTCAAATACAACCACAAACCCTATATTGCAGAACTATTAGGAGTCATTTACGGCAAAGATTTGCTGGGAAGTGAATTTCTAAGAACCATTGATGTGATTGTGCCGGTTCCGCTTCATCCCAAAAAAAAGTTGAACCGGGGATATAATCAGGCTGAAGCTTTTGCAAATGGTCTTTCTAAAGCCACTTCGGTGAAAGTGTCGGTTGATGAACTAATTCGCGTAATCGACAATCCCACACAAACAAAACTAACTCAAACGCAACGCTGGGAGAATGTTGAAGGTATTTTTGATGTAAGAAATAACAGAGTTTTTGAAAATAAACACGTGTTGTTGGTTGACGATGTTATTACAACCGGTTCCACTTTAGAAGCATGTGCGTATGCATTACTCAAATGTGAAAACGTGAAAATTAGCATTGCAACAGTTGGCGAGAAATTCTAATTTTGATCCAATCGAAATCAATCTTTATGAAATTCCGTTACAAATGTTTTTATAAATTCGAGAAGTTGTACTAAAAATAGTATTTTTGTCACTTCTCAAGAAAAACAGATAATATGGACACATTAGAAAAAATAACGGCTAAGAAACTTTTAAAAATTAAAGCTGTCAAGCTGCAACCTTCCAATCCTTTTACTTGGGCTTCGGGCTGGAAGTCACCCATATATTGCGACAACAGAAAGTTGATGTCATATCCTGATATTCGCAATTTTCTGAAAATTCAATTTGGACGAATCATTTTAGAGAAATACCCCAACGTGGAAGCAATTGCAGGTGTTGCCACCGGAGCTATTGCACCCGGAGCAATAGTGGCAGATTTGCTGGGACTTCCGTTCGTATATATCAGGGCAACTCCCAAAGGTCATGGACTCGAAAATTTGATTGAAGGCGATTTACGACCCAAACAAAAAGTTGTTGTGGTTGAAGATTTGGTTTCAACCGGAAAAAGCAGCTTGAAAGCTGTTGAGGCAATTCGCAAGGATGGTGCGGAAGTTATTGGAATGGTTTCCATTTTCACATACGGTTTTCCAATTGCTACGCAAAATATGCAAGAAGCAAATGTAGAGCTCACCAGTTTGAGTAATTATGATGCAATATTGGAAGAGGCTTTGAGCAGTGAATATATTGATGAATCAGAATTGCAAACGTTGCAAGACTGGCGAGAAAACCCGGATACGTGGGGTCAATCTAAAAAAAATAAATAAAGAAAACGATGACAGAATATATAAGTGAGATAAAAAAAATACCACATCCGGATAATTTGGTGTTCAATATTCTTTCCGATTTAGGTAAATTAGAGCTTTTAAAAGATAGACTTCCTGAAGATAAAATCTCTGATTTTATGTGTGACGAAAACAGTTGCTCGTTTTCGATTGATCCGGTTGGTCGTGTTTCATTTGTGATAGAGGACAGGGAGCCAAATAAGACCATTAAATTTAAATCTAAAGGCTTACCTTTCGTGATAGAAGCGTGGATTCAATTAGTATCTAAATCGGAAGATGATACCCGGATGAAGTTAACGCTGCGAGCCGATTTAAATCCTTTTATTAAACCAATGGTCAACAAACCAATGAAAGAGGGAGTAGATAAAATATCGGATGTTATTGCTTCGCTACCGTTTGATGAATTGTAGACTAAGGGTTTGAAATGAAATAAGCTGACTGTTTGAAACGAAGCTATTTTATTCGTTAACGACTTGAAAATTCTGCGAATAGCGGGCTATTCAATGAATTTTCAAGGAAGTTAAAGGACAAAAGAGCACGTTTAAAGCGTCAAGTTATTTCGGCACAATCCCTAAAGGGATTGATAAGCGTTACTCTCCGAGTCCTGTTTTTCTCTCGCAAAGATGCTAAGACGCAAAGGATCAGATTTTCGCGATAGAGAAACAAGAGTATAGAGTCAAAGGGTTTGGAATCAGGGATTAACTAACAGCTAACAAATTAGTAATTAAAAAAAAAGATTAAGCTTTGAGTCCACATTGAAAACCCTCAAATGCTGATTATTAGTCTTTTTCTGCCCTTTGTCCCTGAAGGGAAACATCCAACACCCAACACCAAATAACTAATTCCTATTTCCAAGTTTCTTCTTCCTTGTCCCGAATATCGATTCTCGAATACCGATTTATCACTCCGCATACATCCCTTCGATCTCCTCCTCATATTTCTCCAAAATAACCTTGCGTCGCAATTTCAATGTGTTGGTCAATTCTTCTTCTTCAATGGAGAAAGGTTTTGGGAGAAGGACAAACTTTTTTATTTTTTCGAAGGAAGTAAAATCTACTTGCTTCAATTCAATTCGCGCGTAGATAAACGCCTCTATGTCGGGATGATTTATCAAATCTTCACGTGACGTAAAATCAATGGAATGTTCGCGTGCATATTCTTCCAATGCCTCATAATTAGGCACAACAAGTGCGCCTACAAATTTGCGCTCATCGCCTATCACGGCAACCATATCAATGTAGTTGTCTTCACTCAATCGGGCTTCAATCATTTGCGGAGCAATATATTTACCATTGGAAGTTTTATAAAGGTCTTTGATCCGCTCTGTCAATACAATTTCGTTCTTATCGGTAAGATAACCGGCATCGCCGGTTTTGAAATAGCCATCGGAAGTAAATACGGCGGCAGTTTCTTCCGGCATGTTGTAATATCCATCCATCACTGAGATCCCTTTTACCAGGATTTCATTATTCTCTCCAATTTTCACATCCACTTCGGGCATAACTTTACCAACCGTTCCTATTGTGAATCCTCTGTGAGTAAAGCAGGTTACCGTTGCCGTGGTTTCCGTGAGTCCATATCCATAAAGAATATGTATATCAACCGATTGCAAAAACTCGTTGATGTTATCGGACAATGGTGCACCGGCACATGGGAAAAAGTTCCCTCTGTTTATTCCCACTATGTATTTAAGAAGATAAAAGACGGTTGCTTTGTAAAACTGAAATTTAACGGAAAGCCAAAACGGTGGTTTTCTGTTCTCGTTCCGATAATCGAGGTTGTGTCTTCGCCCTGTCTCGATGGCATGTTTAAAAATTTTCTTCATAAACCCCTTCGAAGAGTCTATCTGCTCATTAACTCCGGAATATACTTTTTCCCAAAAGCGTGGAACGCTACTCATGAGCGTGGGTCTTATCTGCTTGATGGTTTCTTGTATGTGGCGCGGATCTTTGTTAATGGCGATGGTCATGCCTTTGTGAAGGCAATAATACGTCCAAGCTTTTTCAAAAATGTGAGTGAGTGGTAAAAAACACATCGATGTATCTTTCGATGAACATTCGGTGAGTCTCAAATCGTGTATCTTGAACACATGCCCATAGCTGCTGTGCAACAGTTTCACTCCTTTGGGAACTCCCGTCGTTCCCGAAGTGTAAATAATGGTGGCCAGATCGGTATCTTTCAGTTGCCTCATGCGAACATTTACCAATGCGTGAGCATGAGCATTTTGTCCTGTAGCAAGAAAATCATCAAAATACATGGAGGTTTTGTCGTCTCGATTTATCACAACCTTGTGATCAAAAATAATCAGTCGCTTTAAGACATCATTTTCAGATTGCACTTTAAATGCATGATTATACTGAAGCTGTTCTCCCACAAATATCACTTTTGTTTGTGCATCGTTTACGATGTATTCTACTTGCGAAGGAGATGCCGTGGCATACATGGGAACCATAACCCCTTTGTTGGCGTAGGCAGCAAAATCAGTAATAAGGTATTCTGCCATATTTTCTGAATAGATGCCTATACGGTCACCCGGTTCTACACCCGCCTCGGCCATTGCATGTGCTAACTTCAAAATCTTTTCGGAAAACAATTTCCACGAAATGTCTTTCCACTTTTTATCAGAAGTTGGTTTTTGATATTTGAGAGCCGTTTTGTTACCGTATTCTTCTGCTCTACGATGTATGAGCTCGCCCAAGTGATAATATGTCATTGATGTAGGGGGTTTATATTCTTATTTCCAATCTTTGTCTCGCATTACAAAGTTACTTTTATTTTGTTCTCAACAAAATAGAAACTACCTATTTGAAAGAATTTTTTTGCGGAAAAAGTGTGAATACAACTCTTTTGATTTTCTATAGAAATCTATATAACACTCTCTTTATGCGCTTTTTACATAATTAGTTCGTGCTCTTCACAATTAAAAAGATGTAGTTTGTTTTTCGTGATTTCGTGGTTTCCTCCATTCCCCAATATAGAATATCGATTCCCTAATACCGATTTCACAATTATCAACCCAATATCTGTAATACGTCTCTCGCACTGCCTTTAATCAGTCTTAATTATTGTTGATTAATCATGGTTTACTTAAGAATCTGTAAAGGAATCAACATCTTAACGAGACTTAACGTGCTTTTATATTAGACATAAAAACTACCACTTATCTTTGCGTTGTTAAATCTTTTAATTACTAAAATGAAATATTGGTCCATTGTTTTGATGTTGTTCTTTGCTGCGTCAGTTTCTGTACAATCACAGAACATGAAATCTGTAGAAGAGCATACTACCAAAACTACTATCTATTTACTCCCTAATGTATACACAGCCGTTGTTATTGGAAACGATACGGTTGCCTGTATGTATTTAAAAGATTTCATAAAGTACTCTCCCATCCGACATTCGTCTGCTCAGGAAGTAATTCAGTACCACCGATTAATCCGCGATGTAAAGAAAACATTGCCTTATGCAAAGGATGTTGCTTCCATTATCATAGAAACGTATGAATATATGGAGACATTGCCTGACCATAAAGCCAAACAAAAACATCTGGAGAAAATGGAGAAATACCTGAAAGATGCCTATACTCCAAAAATGAAAAAACTGACTCGCACTCAGGGTCAATTGCTGATGAAACTAATAGATAGAGAAACAAACTCTTCGTCGTATCACATTGTGGAATCTTTTATGGGTCCTTTAAAAGCTTGGTCGTACAACATGCTTGCCGGTATATTTGGTAATAGCCTAAAGAAAAGATACAACCCCTATGATGAAGATAGGATGATTGAGCGGGTTGCTGTGTTGGTAGAACAAGGGGC
>JAQVGF010000029.1:0-2469 GCA_028696875.1 Dysgonamonadaceae bacterium | reverse complement strand
CTCTTTTACTTATAAAACCATTTATTTTCGTATTGTTCATCTTTTATTCTTAATTTTGCAAGCAAAAATTACTTAGTTTACTATGAAGCTAAAATTCATGCGTGAGTTTCAGCCATATCTTTTTGAGTCGTTAAGAACATATACGAAGGAGAAGTTTATGGCAGATTTAATGTCAGGTATCATTGTTGGTATCGTGGCATTGCCCCTGGCAATTGCATTTGGTATTGCATCGGGTGTGGCACCCGAAAAAGGTATTTACACTGCTATTATAGCTGGTTTTATTGTCTCTTTTCTTGGAGGAACCTCGGTTCAGATTGGAGGCCCAACCGGTGCATTCATTGTTATTGTTTATGGCATTGTGGAGCAGTTTGGTGTTCAGGGATTGGCTCTTGCTACTTTTCTTGCGGGTATAATGCTAATTCTAATGGGAGTACTTAAACTTGGAAATGTCATTAAATTTATTCCCTATCCTATTGTTGTTGGGTTCACGAGTGGTATTGCACTCACTATTTTTTCCACACAAATAAAAGATTTTTTTGGTCTCACTACTCCTAAGTTGCCGGCAGGCTTTTTCGAAAAATGGGGTATCTATTTTCAAAACTTTTCAAGTGTAAATATTTGGGCTACCGCTATTGCGGTTTTAAGTGTAATAATTATTGTGGTGACTCCCAAGATATGGAAAAGAATACCAGGCTCGCTGTTAGCTATTATTTTTATGACTGTGGGAGCTTACCTGTTAAAAGAGTTTGGCGGGATAACCGGCATTGAAACCATTGGCGATCGGTTTGCCATTAATAGCTCATTACCGGGGATTCGGCCCATTGGCATTAACTTAGAATCAATCAGACTGCTCTTCCCTTCTGCATTTACCATTGCGATGCTGGGTGCTATAGAATCGTTATTGTCGGCTACTGTTGCCGATGGAGTAACGGGACATAAACACAACTCCAATGTTGAACTAACGGCGCAGGGAATTGCCAATATGGTAGTACCTTTTTTCGGCGGCATTCCCGCAACAGGAGCAATTGCCCGAACCATGACCAACATTAACAACGGAGGAAAAACTCCTGTTGCGGGCATCATTCATTCCATCGTTTTACTATTGATTCTGCTTTTCCTGGGAGGATTAACCAAACATATTCCCATGGCATGTTTGGCAGGAGTATTGGTTATTGTAGCATACAACATGAGCGAATGGCGCACATTCATATCGCTTACAAAACAGTCGAAGGATACTTTGATGATTCTGCTCACTACTTTTGGATTGACTGTCGTATTTGATTTAACTGTTGCTATACAAGTGGGATTGCTCCTGGCAGTTTTTGCATTTATCAAACGTATGAACGAAAGCACCCAGGTTTCTTTAACTACCGATCTACTGGATATTTCCAAAGAAATAGAATCGCACTCCGGAAATCTAAAAGATGAAGTTTTGCATCTGCCACGTGGGATAGAGGTATATGAAATTGACGGACCATTCTTTTTTGGCGTAGCCACCAAGTTTGATGAGAAAATGCACGAAATTGGAGATGCCCCAAATGTACGTATTATACGAATGAGAAAAGTTCCGTTTATTGATTCTACAGGAATGTATAACCTGGAAACGCTTTGCAAAAGTGCAAAAAAAGAGAAGATACAAATAATTCTTTCGGGAGTTATTGATTCGGTGGGCGAGAAGTTGAAAAGATCGAAGGTAGTAGAATTGGTTGGCGAAGAGAATATATGTGCAAATATACACTTAGCAGTGGAGCGTGCTATTGTAGTAAATGAAGAAATTATAGAGAAAAAACGAAGAAAATTAAAGAGCTTGTGAGGAGTAAACAGTTAACAGTAATCAGTAAACAGTAAACAGTTCAGTGAGAAGTGAGCAGGAACATTATAACTATTCCTAAATCCTCTGAAGAGTGTTTTGGCTGGCATTTATTCTTCAAGAGAAGCTCGTAAACTTAAGAGTTGCGTGTTTGCAGAATAGTACGCTAACTGCACTTCTTAACTTTAGGGGGTTAAGGGGCAGGTAAAAACTGATACACAAGTAGATGTATTTTAATTACAACATAAAACATAGAGTATAATGGATTACACCACATTGCAACTAACCGATTGGTTGCCCACTACGAAAAAAGAGATGAAAATTCGTGGCTGGGACTATGTGGATGTGATCTTTTTTTCGGGCGATGCCTATATTGATCATCCTTCGTTTGGTGCTGCCGTTATTGGCAGATTGTTAGAGCGGGAAGGTTTGCGCGTGGCTATTGTCCCTCAACCCAATTGGCGCGACGACTTGCGCGATTTCAAAAAACTGGGCAAACCTCGTCTTTTCTTCGGGGTTTCAGCAGGTGCAATGGACTCAATGATTAACCATTATACTGCCAACAAGCGTCTTCGTTCCAACGACGCTTATACGCCTGACGGCAGAGCAGATATGCGTCCGGATCGTTCTACGATTGTTTACAGCAACATTTTGAAAGA
>JAQVGF010000180.1 GCA_028696875.1 Dysgonamonadaceae bacterium | reverse complement strand
GTCATTAAAGTTAAAGGATATGCCACACAGCAGTCTAAGAAGCTAAGCGAAAACACATTAAAGAAAACGCAAATTGCAAGTATCTTTTTTGCTGAAGTTGCTTCTGTATTCATATTTATTGGTGTGCTAATAAAAGAGACTTTTTCACGCGATTTTGAATTCAAGGAGTTTTTTCGTCAGTGTTTTCAAATCGGATATAAATCATTGCCTTTAATTTCAGTTACAGGAGCCATAATGGGCTTGGTGCTAACTATTCAAACGCGTCCGGTATTAGTCGATTTCGGAGCTGTTTCTCTGCTTCCGGGTATGGTATCTTTATCGCTTATCAGGGAAATAGGACCGGTAATTACTGCTTTGATATGTGCCGGTAAAGTTGGTTCGGGCATGGGTGCCGAACTGGGTTCAATGAAAGTAACGGAACAGATAGAAGCCATGGAGGTTTCATCCATCAATCCGATGCGTTTTTTGGTTGTTACCCGGGTACTTGCAGCAACGCTGATGATCCCTTTACTTGTACTATATGCCGACGCTCTTGGAATTTTAGGGAGCTGGATTGGAGTGAATATAAAGGGTGATGTAAGCTTTACTCTGTTTTTTTCTCAGGCTTTTAGTGTAGTCAATTTTGCTGACTTCCTACCAGCCTTGGTAAAATCATTCTTTTTTGGAGCTGTAATCGGCTTGGTTGGTTGCTATAATGGTTACAATGCAGGCAGAGGTACCGAAAGTGTTGGCGTTGCCGCCAATACGGCGGTAGTGCAAGCTTCTCTTTTGGTAATTATAATCGATTTAATAGCAGTTCAAGTAACAGATATGATATTATGATTTTAAATCAAGCAGATATAATTACTAATTCTTCTCATGCAGCTCATGGAGACGAAGCTGTAATTGAGATAGCCAATCTCAGCAAATCGTTTGGCGATCAGGAGGTTCTAAAAGATGTTTCTTTAAAACTTTTTAAAGGAGAAAACTTGGTAGTACTTGGGAAATCGGGTAGCGGGAAATCTGTATTGATAAAATGTATTGTCAGATTGTTAAATTCCGATAGTGGAACAATCAATGTATTCGATAAAGAAATAATGAGTTTAAACCGTGATGAATTGAGTGAAGTCAGGAAGAAAATTGGCTTCCTATTTCAAAGCGGCGCATTATATGATTCCATGACAGTGAAACAAAACTTGGAGTTTCATTTAAAAAGAATAAAAAGGGAGCTTTCTAAAAGCGAGATTGAGGAAAAAATTGCTGAAGTTCTCAAAAATGTAGGCTTGCCCGATTCAATGAATAGAATGCCTTCGGAACTTTCGGGTGGAATGAAAAAGAGAATAAGCCTTGCACGAACCATAGTGGTTGATCCGGAGATTATGCTGTACGATGAACCTACCACCGGATTAGACCCGGTAACTTCCGATGAAATAAGTTTGCTTATCAACGAGGTTCAAGAAAAATACAAAACGTCGTCCATAATTATTACGCATGATATTGCAGTTGCACGCACAAATGCAAATCGTATTGTGATGCTTCTGGACGGTAAAATTTATCTGGAGGGAAACCTGGAGATGTTTGAAAACTCGACAGATCCTAATATAAAATCGTTCTTTAAATAAAAAACAAAAAATAATGGACAAACATACAGAGAAATTCAAAGTGCGGTTAGGAATGTTTATTATTGGTGGACTTGCCTTGTTTGTACTTGCCATTTTTATCATTGGGAAACAGCAAAACTTGTTCAATCCTGTTTTTAAACTTTCAGCCACTTTCAAGAATGTGAGCGGATTGCAGGTAGGAAACAATGTTCGCTTTACAGGAATAAACGTGGGAACTGTTGACAATATTAAAATAATTAACGACTCAACTGTTTGGGTTGATATGTTAGTGAAAAAAGACGTTCAACCTTTTATAAAAGCAGACTGTCAAGTTGCAATCGGCTCAGAAGGAATCATAGGCAACCGGCTCATATCTATTTCTTATGGAAGCCCCGATGCACCCATAGCAAAGGATGGTGAACTTCTTGCTTCTAAAGAGCCTGTTGAAACCGATGCTATTATAGCGAGTTTGCAAACATCAGCAGTGAGTACCGAGGTTATTACTAAACAATTAGCTGAAATAATGGTAAATATTAATAGTGGAGAAGGCGCACTGGGTAAATTGATACAAGATCCTACCATTGCAGACAACATCAGTCAAACCATTTCCAATTTCAAAAAAAGTTCGGAAGGATTGGATGAAACCATTGAGCTTACCAAAGTAAATGTGTTTGCATTTATGGAGAGCTTACAAAAAACTGCAGCAAAAACAGAAGTTGCTTCCAACGAACTTGGAGAAATCATGGTGAAAATTAACAGTGGTCAAGGTCCACTGGGCATGTTAATTCAGGATACAACCACTGCATTACACATCAGTGAGACTATTTTGAACCTCAAAGAAAGTTCAGAAGGACTAAATGAAAATATGGAGGCACTCAAGCATAATTTCTTTTTCAGAGGTTATTTTAGAAGGAAAGCAAAGGAAGAGGCAAAGGAAGATGAAAGACTACGGAAGGATTCAATTCAGAGAAGTATAACAGAAAAAGAATTAGAAATAGAATTAGATAAAGACTTAAACAAAGAATTAGAGATCGAAATTGAATAAGCAGCTATGCTGATTTTTATTCCATCTATGGAAACCGTGGACAGGAGTAGTAATATTTTTAATTTGAAGCCCTTTGAAGCAGCCGATTTCAATTTCTGCGATTTTGAGATTGGAAAACGGGCAATCGTATTGTATCGATAAACAGGGAATAACCAAAAAGGTGTGAATGATGTAACTTTTTTAAAGAATCGTGTAACCGTTACTCTATTTCAATAGGGTACTTTTATATGAATTTTAATTTACTAAAAACTAATTGATAATGTTAAGCAGAAAAAAAAGAACAAAAACAAAGTTTTCTCCAGTTATGCAGGAAAGTAATTTGGATTTTCTAATTACAACTTTCATTATTTCATTGCTGACAATTCTTGGTTTTTTTATTTCTTATAAAAATAAAGACAAGCTTGTTTATGAAATCAAAGATTATAACACCGAAGTAATTTCTACTAACCTTACTACTGATAAAGCCATAAATGAGGTTAGCAATAAGATGATAACCGTTCCATCCGGTGAGAATATAGAACCTGCCACAGTCAACACCAAATCTTTTATTTTAATGCAAGGATTAAATTTTATCCCTGGAACGGTCACTCCAACAAAGTTCTCAGACAGATGTTTTTACATTGAAATTCTTCAAACGACCGATTTCGGATTCCATGATCTTGAGATTGGAAAACCGGCAACCATTTTCTTTCAATAAACTGAAAATAACACAAAATGTGTGAATGATGTAACTTTTCGTAAGAATTGTGCAACGTTTACTCCCTTACTATAAGGTATCTTTGTGAAGAGTATTTAAACGATAAAACTTATGAACATATTAAAATAAAACGAACTATGAAACAATTATCAAAATTATCAATCATCGCTATTTTAGGCATTGCTATGGCATTCTCAAGCTGTGGAGCCAGCCGTGCCGTTAAAGGTGGAGGCATCGGTGCCGGAGCAGGTGCTGCTGTAGGCGCAGGTGTAGGAGCTATTGCCGGTGGCGGTAAAGGAGCTGCAATTGGTGCCGGAATAGGAGCAGTGCTTGGTGGTACTGCCGGAGCTATTATCGGTAACAAGATGGATAAGCAGGCTGCTGAATTGGAGCAAATAGAAGGAGCTCAGGTGGAAAAGGTAAATGAAGGAGAAGCTATCAAAGTTACTTTTGAGTCAGGCATTTTATTTGCTACCAACTCAAGTACATTGAATACAGCCTCCCGCACATCATTGGATAAGTTTGCCACCTCACTGCAGAACAATCCGGATACAGATGTAGCTATTTACGGGCACACTGATAGTACCGGTAGTGACGCTATTAATAATCCTCTTTCTGAACGTCGTGCAGCGTCGGTATATAACTATCTCATCTCGAGAGGTGTTTCCGGTACACGTATCGTTTCGGAAGGTTTTGGTTCTAAACAACCGATTTCCGATAATAGTACAGTTGCCGGCAGAGCTGCCAATCGTCGTGTAGAAGCATTTATTTTGCCCAACGCCAAGATGATCAGGGAGGCACAGGAGCAGGCAAAATAATATCTAAATAGATATGGCAATAAAGATCGCGTTGTTTGCCAGGTAACCCGATTTTTAGTGTGCTGTGCATGGTACTTAGCTTAGCTTGTTGGTGAAAGTCCACTACGGGGGTTTGTAATCGCCAACCATTAACCGAAGACAAAGGTCTCCATCGCTGATGTGGAATTGAAAATCGCTAACAAAGGTAAATGCAGACTAAGGGTTCACTCCAAAAGTGTGGAAAAGATGAAAACAAAGATGAAAATGTGTGAATGATGTAACTTTTCGTAAGAATTGTGCAACGTTTACTCCCTTACTATAAGGTATCTTTGTAAAAAGTGTTTAAACAATAAAACTTATTAACGATAAAACTTACTAACATGTTAGACAAAACGACTTTAATAAAAGGAAAAAATCCTTTGCGAAAAAACAAATGGTTATCAGGGTATTTAATTATGCCCTTGCTGATAACATTATTACTGAGCGTTTTTATGACGCAATGTAAAGAAGATGATTTTGAGGGAGAA
>JAQVGF010000179.1 GCA_028696875.1 Dysgonamonadaceae bacterium | reverse complement strand
AAAAATTGGTCAAACATTGAAGGTGATAATCGATGGTGAAACACCCGATTATTATATCGGAAGAACGGAGTTCGATTCTCCCGATGTGGATGGAGAAGTGCTTATCAGCAAAGAAAAGAAATTATCAATTGGGGAGTTTTATACTGTTTCAATTACTTCGGCTTTGCCGTTTGATTTAATGGGGAAAGTAATTTAATTGAAAATTGACAATGGATAATTGACAATGTTTTTTGTGCTATTGTCATACTGAACGCAGTGAAGTATCCGTTTACATTTACAATCCATAGATTTAGAACATGAGTTAATCTTCACAATATCAAGCAATCAGCCATTGACACAAAATATGAACATGAAAAGTCGAAATAGCTAATAAACGAAAAATAAAAAATCATGACAAACAAAGAACTCATTACCGAATTATCGGAACGTTTGGGATGGACTCAGATTAAAGTTTCGGAAGTGTTAGCTGAAACTATAGAACAGATGAACACCAAACTGGCTGAAAATGCATCAATAACCATTCCCAATTTCGGAGTTTTCCAAACTCGAAAGAAATCAGAACGCATATCAGTAAACCCTCAGACGCAGCAACGGTTTCTTGTACCTCCAAAAATATCGGTTAACTTTAAACCCTCAACCATTCTCAAAGAAAAATATAAATAAACAAATGCCATGAGTCATAAATTAAACATGCAGGACTTAATTGATCTTTTAACCTCTGACGGCACACTCACCAAAGAGGAAGCAGAAAAATTTGTGATTGAATTTTTCAGTGTAATTGAGCAAGGGCTTTCGAAGGATGAGTTGGTTAAAATTAAAGATTTTGGCACATTCAAACTGACACCAATTCAGGAACGCGAAAGCATTGATGTAAACACCCAAGAGAAAATAATAATTCCGGCGCATCGACGCGTAAGCTTTCTACCGGCTCAGATATTGAAAAATCTTGTAAACAAACCGTTCGCCCATTTCGAAACTACTCCACTCAACGATGGTATTGTCCTTGAAAATGTTGAACAAGAGGTTGCTTTCGGAAATAATAATGGCGAGGATTCGCTAAAAGAGGATGATGAAAAAGATCTCCATGAGGACAAAAACGATACAGTGACTTTTATTCCGGCTAATGCGAAAAACGATTTATCCGATTTGACAGAAAAGGAAGCGCCACATTCAGATCAGAAACAACCAATTGCAACTACACCTAACGACCAACCGGCTAATTTTGACGAAAGAAGATCCTCCGATGACAAACCGCCTATCGACATATCAACTGAATCTAAATCCAATAAAAAACCAAAACGTCCGTTTTTGTGGTTGTACATAACAATGGCGCCGTTTATGATTCTTGTAGTTATTTTTGCATACAATTTCTACAAAGCAAAAGATCATCCTGCAAAAGAGGATATCGAAGAGAGCGCTATTCCAAAGCCGATTCAAAAACCTTCTCCCGCCATCTTAGACACGCTATCGCATGAACCTACACCACCCGTCGATTCTGTCTATTCTGTCAAAACAGTTAAGATGATTAGGGGTAAAACACTCCGTCTCATCGCTTTAGACGAGTTTGGCAGTCGCGAATTTTGGGTGTACATCTATTTAAAAAACAAAGACAAAATTAAAAACCCCGACGTTGTTCCTGTAGGATTAGAATTGGTTTTACCTCGTAAAACCGAATATGCGATGGATGCCAAAAATCCCGAGGATGTTGCCAAAGCAAAAAAGTTGGGGGATGAGGAGATGAAGAAGTTTTGGTAGCAACACTCAAACTCGAATTCTTAACTTAAGCTCCATTCAAACCCCTCCGCCGTATCCTTAATCGTAAACCCAATCTTGGTAAGATCGTCTCGGATTTTATCCGACGTTGCCCAATCTTTGCGCTGTTTCGCCTCTTGTCTCATTTCCAAAAGCATATTCACAGCTTTTTCAAAAGCTTCGTAGTTGGTGTCTTTTAAATCCGATTTGTCTTTAATTCCCATCAAATCGTGCAGAAATGTCTGGAACAAATCTGCCAAAGCAGTTATATCTTCCTGCGTTAATTTCTCAACTCCTGCAATGGCAGAGTTTACAATACGCGCTGCTTCAAAAAGATGTGCTATAAGTATGGGTGTGTTCAAATCATCATTGAGCGCATCGTGACATTTCTTATTTAGTGACTTCACTTCCACTGTTGAACTTTCGCTCATCGGAATTTTTGAACTGTTGCGCGATGCATCCATCAATCTTTTCATTGCAATTTCAGCAGAATGCAAAGCATCGGTACTAAAATCAACAATACTGCGATAGTGTGATTGCAAAATAAAAAAGCGAATCGTCATCGGATCATATGCTTTATCCAGCAGTGGATGGCTTCCATCAAAAAACTCATCCAGATTGATAAAGTTCCCCATCGATTTACCCATTTTGGTGCCATTCACCGTAATCATGTTGTTGTGCATCCAGTAGTGAACAGATTTTTTGCCATAAGCAACCGTATTTTGAGCTATTTCACACTCGTGATGTGGAAACAACAAGTCTAATCCACCGCCGTGGATATCAAATTCATCTCCCAAGTAGCGTGTACTCATCACCGAACATTCTATATGCCACCCGGGAAAACCTTCGCTCCACGGAGATTTCCAACGCATAATATGTTCGGGAGATGCCTTTTTCCAAAGAGCAAAGTCAATACTCTTACGTTTTTCGTCCTGACCATCCAATTGACGGGTATTTTCAAGTATCTCTTCAATATCGCGTCGCGATAAAATGCCGTAATCATGCGATTGGTTATATTTTTCTACGTCAAAATAGATCGATCCATTGCTTTCGTATGCAAAACCTTTGTCCAATATATCTTGCGTCATCTCTATTTGTTCCATCACGTGTGCCGAAGCACTTGGTTCTATGGAAGGACGCAGCACATTCAGTTTGTCCATAGCCGAATGGTAGCTATTTGTATAGAATTGCACCACTTCCATTGGCTCCAACTCTTCTATACGTGCTTTTTTAGCTATTTTATCTTCACCATCGTCAGCATCATTTTCCAAATGCCCCACATCGGTAATGTTGCGCACATAGCGCACTTTGTAACCAATGTGCTGCAGGTAACGAAACAGCAAATCGAACGTAATGGCCGGACGAGCGTGTCCCAAGTGCGGATCTCCATATACCGTAGGACCACAAACATACATCCCCACATGCGGAGCATGCA
This sequence comes from Dysgonamonadaceae bacterium, assembly GCA_028696875.1. GTDB lineage: Bacteria > Bacteroidota > Bacteroidia > Bacteroidales > Dysgonomonadaceae > UBA2632. The sequence continues at coordinate 1,467 of JAQVGF010000179.1, read as the reverse complement.
AAGGTTTGAAAATTTCTTTTTCGCGGCTAAGTGTGTTATATATAACTAATTGTTGGGTCATGATAACTAAATCTTATAATGTGTTGTGTATTAACTTTTAAAACAACCAATTAAACCAAAAGTTGCGGATATTATTTATAAATGACAAAAATACAAAATAAAACTTCCTTAAGCGATAAAATCTTATTTCTTTATTGAAAGTGCATGAGAGAATGTGAGGATTGGCAACAATTGACAGTTGACAGTTGACAACGAGGAACAAAAGTGCACGAGTTAACGAAAGTTTTATTTGTCCGATGTCATGTTGAACGAAGTGAAACATCCCTGAGTTATTTGTACACACAGGTTCCTCACATGCGTTAGAAAGGGCATGCGCACTACTTTTCGTTGTTGAACTGCTGTTTCGGTTTTGTTGTAAGTGTTTACTTATCATGTTTATATTGCGTTACAAACGCAAAACCATCAGTCCCTTCCCGTTATATGAAGGGTACAAACAAGGGGGAGTGGATAAAAATCGCTCGCTCACATTTGCAACGCCTGTGTCGCGTAGCAAGTTTTTTGCTCTGCCGCTCGCGCCAATTTGTAATTGGTGTGTCGCGTTAGCGAATGATGTATCTTTAAATCCTTTTCTTTATATTCTCTGCTTCGCAGCACACCGATTCGGAAATCGGCGCGAGCGGGGAGTGCTACTTGGAGTCGCGCCCCGAGTAAAACGGTTAGAGTGAGATAAATTATGATTATTACGACTTCTTAACATTATACCTTTCCCAAAGTTCTTTTAAATGGCTATCTTAGGCTTTCTTTATTAATTTAAAACAAATAATATCATGTCAATCAAATTTAAAGTTATTGAGCGAGGAGAACCCGGCGTGGTGGGTGGCGGAACTAAAAAGTATTATGCATCGGCAAACATAACCGGTGAAGCAACAATTGAAAAGTTAACCCGGCGGATTGAAAAAATCAGTACCGTGAGCGGAGCCGACATACGGGCGGTATTGTATGCTTTGGTGGATGTGGCCGTTGAGGAGTTGGCTGACGGGAAAGCAGTGAGATTTGATGATCTGGGCAGCTTACGGGTTAGCCTATCAAGCTCGGGGGTGGAAAAAGAATCGGATGTAACACCTGCTATTATTACAAAATCGAAGGTGATATTTACTCCCGGCAAAAAGATTAAAGAGATGCTGAATAATGTGAAGTACGAGAAAATGTAGTTACAGGTTTTAAAGCGATGCCTATAGGAATTAAAGCGATGCTTATAGGAATTAAAGCGATAGCTATAGGATTGCAAAGCGATAGTTACAGGTTTCTGAAACTGTAATTACACATAAAAAAAGGTATCCATTTGGCTTATAAACCAATTGCATAGAACATAAAAAAGAGAAACATCTTATTGATTAATAAGATGTTTCTCTTTTTTATATTTCCGATACGTTCAATGGCACGGATAGATATCCGCGCCAGCAAGGG
>JAQVGF010000178.1 GCA_028696875.1 Dysgonamonadaceae bacterium | reverse complement strand
CATAACACATAACTCTTAACTCCCATTACTCCGATGCTTCGCATCATACCCTTTCAGCTTTTCTTTCACAGTGTTCTTGTCTTTAGTAATCTGTGCAATGAGAGGTTCAACTCCGGTAAACTTGATATCGGGACGTACAAAAGATACAAACTCAACAGTGAGTGTTTTGTTGTACAAATCGTCATCGAAATCAAAAATATTGACTTCAACACTGGTTTGCGGATCATCATGCAGTGTGGGTCGGTTACCAATATACAACATCCCGTCATGTATATCATTGTCGATGTGTACACGTACCGCATATACGCCATCGGTTGGGATCACTTTGTAGCGTTCCCAAATTTTTATGTTTGCTGTTGGGAAACCAATTCTTCTACCAACTTGATATCCTTCCACAATTTTTCCGGTAATGGTATAGTTATATGACAAAAAAGTATTTGCCAACGAGATATCACCCTGTGCAAGCAGATACCTGATTTGGGATGAACTCACTGTTTGTTTGCCAAACAGATATTTTGTTGCTTTTATAACATGTATACCCGCTTCGGCACCGTATGAGAAATAGCGATCAAAGCCCTCTTCTCTGTTTTTGCCAAACCGATGATCGTATCCCACAAAGAAAGTATCTATTCCAATTTGTTCTTTCAATATTTGTTGAATGAACTCTTTAGCACTCAGTTGAGACAATTCGGGTGTAAAATCCAGCAAAATACAGTTATCAATCTCCGTTGTAGCCAATTGAGTCACTTTTTCGTCGAATCCACACAACAAAGGAGGTTGATAGCTTTTGTCTAACACCTTGCGCGGATGGACAGGAAATGTAATTACCGCTGACTCTTTTCCCAAACGTTTCGCTTCCTGCACAACCTGATTGATCAGATGCCTGTGTCCTAAGTGTACACCGTCAAAAAAGCCCATGGTAGCCACCATTCCTTTTCTGGGAACCTCATTTTTTAAATCTATAATTCTCAAAACAATTTATTTAGAGTTTTTTTTACTCATTTTATAGCACAAAGATAACAGTTTTAGATTACATTATCATTTATTTCGCAACTCACACTGTTACATTGTCTCTATTGAATATGTCATAAGGATTGTGCCGAAATAACTTGACGCTTTAAACGCGTTCTTTTGTCCTTTAACTTCCTTGAAAACTCATTAAATAGCCCGCTATTCGCAGAATTTTCAAGTCGTTAACGAATAAAATAGCTTCGTTTCAAACAGTCAACTTATTTCATTACAAACCCATAGAAGTGTGCGACCGATATAATCTTTATCTGTTTTTTTACCCTTTAAAACTCACAGAATAAACCCGCTCTCTATTTTTTTGTTGCAAATATCACAATTAATTCTGAAATATTCAATATCTTTGTAACTGATAGTGTTTAAACAAAAATTATTACACTTTGAGCTTTTCAAAGTAAAAGTTTTTAAATACTATTGCAGAAATTATTGAAAGTAAAGTAATCTGTTTACAACAAAAACTCATTAAAAACACAGAAAACAAATTGTCCTCTTTTTGGCAAAGGCCAAATAAAATATTAATCGTTAAATTTATAAATAAGAAAATGAAAATCAAAAATTTACTCTTAACAGGATGTATAGGTGCAATTGCCCTAACGTCGTGTGGCGAAAAAGATGCTCCACACAATCAGCTTACCGATGCTGAGAAATCGGACGGTTGGGAACTATTATTCGATGGAACGTCGTTGGATCAATGGCGTGACTATAATGGCGAAGAACTTACAATCCCCTGGTTTGTAGAAGATGGAACCATTCAAGCAAAAGGTGACGGAAGCGATGGAAGCGGCTATATTGTTACCAAAAAACAGTACGAAAACTTTGAACTTGTTTGGGATTGGAAAATTGCACCTGAAGGAAACAGCGGCGTACTTTATCACGTAGTGGAGAATCCAAAATTTAAAGTACCTTACGTAACCGGACCGGAATATCAATTAATTGATGACTTAGGTTTTCCTGAGCCATTGGAAGATTGGCAAAAAACTGCCGCCGACTATGCAATGTACACAACTGACCCGGCCAAAACGGAAATCAAACCGGCAGGAGAATGGAACACCTCGAAAATTGTTTTCGATAATGGTCATGTAGAACATTGGTTGAATGGGCAAAAGGTTGTAGAGTTTGAAGCTTGGACAGACGACTGGCACAAACGCAAAAATAGTGGAAAATGGACAAACGCTCCCGAATATGGTTTAGCAACAAAAGGAGTTATATCTCTGCAAGATCATGGTTCTGCTGCATGGTTCAGAAACGTGAAAATTAAAGAACTCCCACGTAAAACGAAAGAAGTTGAACTTTTTAATGGAGAAGACCTAACGGGTTGGGAAGCATACGGAACAGAAAAATGGTATGTTGAAGACGGACTATTGATTTGTGAAAGCGGTCCCGATAAAGAATATGGTTATCTTGCTACACGCAATTATTACGACGATTTTGACTTCTCAGTTGATTTTAAACAAGAAGCCGATGGTAACTCCGGTGTTTTTATTCGTTCATTTATCGAACCAATTGCTAAAGTGAACGGATGGCAAGTTGAAGTGGCTCCAATGGGACATGGAACGGGAGGCATCTACGAATCATATGGACGCGGTTGGATTGCAGAAATAAACGACGAGCAACAAAAGATTCTGAAAGAAAGAGATTGGAATAACTTACGCATTCGCGTGGAAGGCGATAACGTAAAGACATGGCTGAATGATGAAGAGATGGTTGATCTTACTGACGAAAAGTTTGGAAAAGGTCAAGGACGCATTGCTTTACAAATTCATGACGGTGGAGGTATCAAAGTTCTTTGGAGAAACTTTAAACTGAAAACATTATAAATCGAAAATTCTAATTACATACTTTGTTAGGAAGTGTTTAGGAGCAAGCTTTCAGCGAGCCGATTAAGTTTATATCGGGTCAAAATTTGAAGGTAAGTTTTTAAACACTTTCTTATTTATTGATTATAAGCATACTTTGGCATCTTTTTTGTAGATACTCACTGATAAATTTATTATATTTACTACCTAATCTTTGCATGAAAGGGAAAAATTGAGGACTGTGGTATGGTTTATGAGGTGTGAGGTTGGCGAACAAGGATGAGAATTATCGACAAATATATGTTCACTTGATTTTAGGACGTGAGATGATAAAAAGTGAATGATAAGTGTTGGAGTGATGATTTACTGTAAGTTAGTAACTTAATCTTTAACTTTTAATGACTTACAACCTCAAGCTAATAGCTAACCCGGTTTTTAATTTATTCTCTCACCAAAGATTTAAAATATCGGTTCGTTAGCAGAGACTAACTATATCTATATGCGCGTGTTGCATAAATGATTTATATAACAACTAAAAATTACGAATGGAAGAAGACAATCAATTATTAGAAAGCATAATCAGCGGTATTCAAGAAAAGAAAGGTAAAAAAATAACTACCATCAATCTTAAAGGTATACCGGGTGTGATATGCGACTACTTTGTAATTTGCGAAGGAAACAGTCCAACACAAGTTGCAGCTTTAGCAGAATCCATTGAACACATTGTGAAAAAGAACATTCAGGAAAGTCCCATCAGAGTTCAAGGACAACAATTAGCAGAATGGATTGGAATAGATTATGGTGATATTATTGTACATGTTTTTTTACCCGAGCTAAGAAATTATTACAACATAGACAACTTGTGGTCTGATGCCAAAACCATAACAATTCCCTCTTTGGATTAAAAACTTATTCCCGGCTAAGTTGTTACAACTTATGATATAATTTAATTTATTGTCTCTCAAATAAGAAGAATGGATAAAAACAATATAAATAAAAAGAAATTCAGTCCAAATCTGAATAATAAAAAACCAAATACTCCTTTTAATCCCTATTGGATCTACTCCATTATAATAATAGGGCTTTTGGGCATGTTTTTCTTTGGCGGAAATGTTTCTGTCAAAGAAGTGACATGGTCAGAATTCCAGCAATATGTAAATGAAGATAGAATAGAAAAAGTAGTTGTATACAGCAAAAAGGAGACTGCCGAAGCAAAGATTCGTGAAGGATCGGTTCAGCATATTTTCAAAGAAAATGCCGACAAAGTTAAATCAAATCCATCAATTGTTGTAACAATTCCTTCTCCTGACATGGCTGCTGAATTTTTAGACAAGGTGAAAGATGAAAAGGGTTATGATATTGAAACTTCATTCGACTCCTCATCGGCTATTAGTGGCATACTCTTAGGATTAGCTCCTTTTATTCTGCTCATTGCAATTTGGATATTCTTTATTCGAAGAATGGCATCAGGTGGCGCAGGTGGCGCAGGTAGCGTATTCAATGTAGGGAAATCTAAAGCACAGCTTTTCGACCGTGAGGCCGCAATAAAAGTTACATTTAAAGATGTAGCTGGACTATCCGAAGCAAAACAAGAAATTGAAGAGGTTGTTGAGTTTTTGAGACATCCCTCAACATATACCAATTTAGGTGGTAAAATACCAAAAGGCGCACTTCTGGTTGGTCCTCCCGGAACAGGTAAAACTCTTCTGGCAAAAGCGGTAGCTGGCGAAGCCAATGTTCCTTTTTTCTCCATATCGGGTTCCGATTTTGTGGAGATGTTCGTTGGAGTGGGAGCATCACGTGTACGTGATCTTTTTAAACAAGCCAAAGAGAAAGCGCCGAGCATAATTT
>JAQVGF010000177.1 GCA_028696875.1 Dysgonamonadaceae bacterium | reverse complement strand
TGTAAAAATGAATTCAATCATTTTAATGCAATATTTGGCAAACATTCAAGTATAAATATATCACAATAAAACCTTTTTTAATTATGGGAATCAACAGAAGAAGCTTTCTTAAAATAGCGGGCGCAACAGGAATAGGAGCAATAGTGTCAGGGAAAATACGAGGAGGTGAAGTATTTCAAGAAAAAGATAACTTATCTCCCAAAACTCTAAAAAACATTTATCGGGAAGCTTATAAGAAACACCCACAAAAATTCAATATGAGTGGTTATGCGGCTCCTAAACTTGATACGGTAAGAGTAGGATTTGTGGGTGTTGGGAATAGGGGCAGTGCAGCAGTTGAAAGATTGAGTTATATAGATGGTGTGAAAATAGTAGCCATTTGTGACGAATTGGAAACAGCAGCTCAGAAAGCAAAAGCACGTATTAAAACCCCGGGACATCCTGCCATTATTTACGCAGGTAAAGAAGACTCTTGGAAGGAAATGTGCAGACGAGAAGATATAGATTTAGTATATGTAACCACTCCTTGGAGATTACATGCACCGATTGGTGTTTATTCCATGGAGCATGGGAAACATGTTGCATTAGAAATACCTGCTGCCAAAACTATTGAAGAGTGTTGGGAATTGGTTCAGGCTTCTGAAAAAACAAAAAAACATTGTGTGATATTAGAGAATTGTTGTTACGATTTCTTTGAATTACTCACATTGAACCTTGCACGAAATGGTTTTTTTGGTGAGATTGTGCATACCGAGGGCGCCTATATTCATGAAATCGGAAAGAGTTTGTTTTTTAGAGGAAAACCGGGACGTAGTTGGCGTTTAAAGGAAAATATGGAAAGGAACGGCAGTCTTTATCCAACTCATGGATTAGGACCGGTTGGTCAAATAATGAATCTAAATAGAGGCAATCAAATGGACTATATGGTATCCATGTCATCCAACGATTTCATGATGAATGAATATGCAAAAGAACTATCCCAAGAGGAAGACTACTTTAAGCAATTTATTGATGCTCCTTTTCGTGGCAATATGAATACATCGGTTATAAGAACGGTTAAAGGACAAACCATTCTTATTCAACATGATGTAACTACTCCTCGTCCTTATTCTCGTTTACATACAATTAGCGGTACCAAAGCAATTGCTCAAAAATACCCTCTTCCTCCTCGTATTGCTATTGGGGATGGAAAATGGTTGTCTGAAGCCGATATGAAAGAACTTGAAGAGAAGTATAATCCACCGTTGATAACTAAAATGCAAGACATTGCTAAAGAGATAGGAGGGCATGGAGGTATGGATTTTTTAATGGATTGGCGTATGATTGATTGTTTAAGAAATGGTTTGCCAGTGGATATGGACGTGTATGATGCAGCGGCATGGAGTGCAATAGCTCCACTAAGCGAATGGTCTGTAGCAAATAGATCAGCTCCAATTGATATTCCAGATTTTACAAACGGATCTTGGAGAAAAAACCAACCTCATGATATTTCATTACAGCACGGAGGTAACACTCAAGTAAGAAAAGATATTAAAAAGGAATAACAAAATTTGACTTGATGTTAAATAAGCATCATTAATTAAAAATTAGAAATAGATGAATTTAGGAAAATATAGTATTGGCATTGGAGACAGATTCTCCCATCAAGGAAAGGCTCAACTTAGAGCAATAATGAAAGCAAACAAATCGGGTGTAAATATTACTCCGGTATGGAATAAATCAAATCGGGAGCATATTTATGTTAAGTCTAAGCCTGAGGATGTTCGACAGGAAGCTGACAATGCTGTAAAGGATTTAAATTTCAAAGGGCAATATTTCGTTGATGCAGATCATATCAATTTAGATACTGTTGAGCCATTTGTCGAATCATCCGACTTTTTCACATTAGATGTTGCTTCTTTTATTGGAAAAAAGAGTGATGAGAAAGATGTAAATGCTTTTTTGTCTTCTTGTGAGAAGTACTTGGGGAAATTAGATATTCCAGGTATTCAAGAACCACTTGAAGTAACAAAGGAGTTGCTAACGGAAATTGCTAATAAGTTTCTTGCTGCTACACAACAGGCTTCAGAGATTTACGAGTACCTAAAAGAAAAGAAAGGTGAGGGGAATTTCATTACCGAAGTTTCAATGGATGAAGTTGAATCTCCACAAACTCCTATAGAGATGCTGTTCATATTGAAAATGTTGGCAGATAAAGCTGTTCCAGTTCAAACTATAGCACCAAAATTTACCGGGCGATTTAATAAAGGAGTTGACTATGTGGGCAATCTTGATCAGTTTGCAAGAGAATTTGAGGAAGATGTTTTGGTAATTGATTTTGCAATCAAAGAGTTTGGTCTTCCCCAAGAACTAAAATTGAGTGTTCACTCCGGAAGCGATAAGTTTTCTATCTATCCCATTATGACAAACATCCTCAAAAAGCACAATAAAGGGTTACATCTGAAAACAGCAGGTACCACTTGGTTAGAAGAGGTGATTGGACTGGCAAAAGCAGGTGGTGATGGATTGGATGCTGCCAAAAAGATTTATTCCAATTCGTATAACCGAAAAGATGAATTGTGTGCTCCTTATGTAGATGTTATTGACATTGACATCGAAAAGTTACCATCTGTTGACGAGGTGAATAAATGGAGTAGTGAAAAGTTTGTCAATACTCTTCGACACATTCCAGATCATCCGGATTATAATCTCAATTTTCGTCAATTAATTCACGTTGCTTACGCAGTGGCTGCAGAGATGGACACAGAATACACAAATTTACTAAAGAAACATGAAGAGGTCATTGGTCAATGTGTGGAAGAGAATATTTATGAAAGGCATCTAAAAGAGTTGTTTGTAAAATCTAAATTAATATCCTAACCTAAACACTATGGAAAACTCTTTAAATTAATAAATAACAACCTGTGTTTATTAACAGGATTATTTTTTTTATTGTTGCTGGTTAATAGTGGGATAAAAGTTGAATAAGGAAAAGCCATCACTCCATTTATTAGAAACAGTTTAATTAAATTTTTGATAAGGTAGTTTCAACTCCTGATTCGTATTATTCATTCATATTTATATTCTAACCTTATGACAAACGTCACACAGACAAAGAAAGCATCTGATAAACGTACACGTATCATTGCCATCGGCATTGTCGCGAGTATGTTCTTCATTTTTGGATTTGTTTCATGGATTAATGCTATTTTAATACCCTACTTTAAAATAGCTATGGAACTTACCAACTTCCAATCCTATTTTGTTGCATTTGCTTTCTATATAGCTTATTTTGTTATGGCAATTCCCTCCGGTTTATTTCTAAAACGTGTTGGATTTAAAAGGGGAATTATGTATGGGTTTATGATGTTAGCATTAGGTGCATTTATATTTGTACCGGCTGCTTACACACGTGTATACCCTATATTCCTTCTGGGTCTGTTTGCAATAGGTACCGGATTAGCTATACTGCAAACTGCTGCCAACCCTTATATTACTGTTGTTGGTCCCATTGAGAGTGCCGCACAGCGCATGAGTATAATGGGAATTTGCAACAAAGGTGCAGGAATTATTGCTCCATTAATATTTGCAGCTGTGATACTTAAGAGTACAGATAGCGAAATGTTTGCTCTCATAGATTCGGGTACATTAACTGAAACAGCAAAAAATGTAATGTTAGATGAGCTTATTAGACGAGTAATGGTGCCATATGCGGTATTAGGACTGTTTTTAGCTCTTATGGGAATTGGAATCCGTTATTCTATATTACCTGAAATAGATTTTGACAAAGAAGATGATACTGCTATAGAATCAACTGGCTCAAATCGCATACAACGAAACAGATTAATAGACTTTCCTTATCTAATATTGGGCGCTATTGCGATTTTTCTACATGTAGGAACACAAGTAATTGCAATTGATACAATAATCAACTATGCCGATACAATGGGTATGGATTTGATTGAAGCTAAGTTTTTCCCTTCCTATACACTTACAATGACAATAATTGGGTATATAATGGGGATTATACTGATACCAAAATTTGTTTCTCAGAAAAATGCACTTATCTTTTGCACTATCTTGGGACTCTTACTTTCTTTTGGTGTGATATTTGCCGATTGGCAAGTTACACTTTTCGGACACCAAGCAAACGTATCCATTTTCTTTTTAGCCTCCATCGGTTTACCTAATGCATTAATATATGCCGGTATATGGCCATTGTCTATACACAACTTAGGTCGATTCACTAACACCGGTTCTTCCCTTTTGATAATGGGGTTAGCTGGAAATGCTATACTACCACTTATTTATGGTGCGATAGCAGATGAACATAGTCTTAGAGCCGGCTATTGGGTGCTAATTCCTTGCTTCGTATATTTAGTTTGGTTTGCAGTACATGGGCACACTATTAATTATTGGAGAAAACCTGAAACAATTAAACAATCATGAGTAGACTTATAATAACAAATGGAAAAATAGTTTTTCCTGATCTAATAATTGAAGACAGTGCGTTGGTGTGTAAGAACGGATATATAAAAGAAATAAAAGATATATCAAAAATTGACATCAAAAACTCAGATATAGTTATTGATGCAAAGCAAAACTATATTTCACCGGGATTTGTAGATATTCATACCCATGGAGGTGGTGGACACGATTTTATGGATGCAACAGTAGAAGCATACTTGGGAGCTGCAGA
>JAQVGF010000176.1 GCA_028696875.1 Dysgonamonadaceae bacterium | reverse complement strand
AATCTGTTTTTTATGGATAGTGTTGAGGAAGTTGCTATCATTAAAAAATCTTTAGAAAAATAATCACTACTCCCCCTCGTTTCCGAACGAGGGGTAAATGGTTTAGCGTTTGCAACGCGAACTTATGGTTTACCCCATAGGAATAATACTATGCATTAAAATCTACGATTTTATTCCATGGGGTGAAACGTTTCCAACGTGGAAGAACAATGACTGTAGCTATTTGGTTATTTATATTGTTATAAACAATAGACCACGAACCCCTTTCCGATATATCATCGGAACCGGCTGTTACAAACGAGGGGCAGGCAGCATCCAACACTCCAACAAAATAAAACACCTAATTTACTCTCCTCTCCCACGAACTTCAACATTTTTTATTAAAACAGTAGGTAGAATCAAAATAAATGATTTATCTTTGTGAGTGAATACTCACATTTATAAAATTGTTAAAATGAATAACGACTTATCGAAACGACAAAAAGAGATAATAGAAGCTTCTCTTGAGCTTATAGCAGAAAGAGGCATTCAAGGTTTGACAATTAAAAACCTATCTAAAAAAATTGGACTTGTAGAATCTGCAATATACAGGCACTACGAAAGTAAGACGCATATATTAATAGCTATACTCGACTCCACATCGGGACAAACCACACCAAATGGGGCAGCAAAAGTTGAAAGTGTGACTAATTATTTTGAACAAAAGATTAGAAATCGTTTTCACACTTTTACCGCTAATCCGGCTTTAGCCTCTGTGATTTTTGCCGAAGATTTGTTTCAAAACGAAGTTTTGTTGGTAGAAAAAACGAAAGCAAAGGTGGAAAAAAGTATATCGGAGATGGCTGCAATGATAAAAGTTGGTCAACAAAAAAAAGAAATAAGAAACGACATCGATTCAGAACAATTAGCAATTATGATTAACGGAAGTGTAAGGATGTTGGTGAAACAGTGGAGAATGGCGGATTATTCATTCAATTTAATTCAAAAAGGAGATGAGTTAATCAACTCAATGAAAATCTTATTAAAACCTTTAAGAAAATGAAACGAATCATATTGATTATAACAGGATTCCTGCTACTAACACAAGTTGTAAATGCACAAAAGGAGCTTAGTTTTAATAACCTCGATCTGCTTTTAAAATATGCTGAAAATAACAGCGTGTTTATCAAAACAGGAGAACAGCAAAGTTTGTTGGCAAAATGGCAAAAAATTTCAGCGCAAGCAGGGCTGGTTAATTTCAGAATGCAAACAAATTTTAATTTGACAAACAACTTGGAATTACCTGTTTCGTTTCTTCCGGCAGAAGCGTTTGGTGGAACACCGGGAACATTTAAAGAAGTTACAATGGGCAGGCAATACGTCGGGAATTTGAATCTGTCTCCGCAAATCGACATTATTAATCCGGCGAGTTGGGCAAAACTAAAAAGTGCCAATGTGAATGTAGAACTTACAAACGTAAATAATTTGATTGCAAAAAAATCGCTTTTCGAATCTGTTTCGGCTACTTATCACAATATCATTTCCTTGCAAGAGCAGATAGAAATTACTCAAAAAAGTTTGTTGGCTGCGGATACCTTAGTGATAATTATGCAAAATAAATATTCCGAAGGCATTGTCCGTCAGCAAGATTTGAATGATGCCCACATCAATCAATTAACGTTATCCGATAATTTGGAACAATTAAATTTATCCTTAAAGCAGCAATATTACAGCCTGAAAGTTTTATGCGATATTCCTGAATCTACTTCAATAAATATTGATGAGCAGCCCGATTACGATAAACAAATTATTCCTGGTTTACATGCAGATAATCAACTGCAATACGAATCTTCGCTTCTGAATGTAGAGATGGCAAAAGCAGATTTAAGAACAAACCGACTGATGCAATTCCCCACTGTCTCGCTTGTGTTTTATGATTCTTGGCAGCAAAACAGTAACAGTAAGTTTTTTGATAGCGATGTTAATTGGTTAAATTCTCAATACGTTGGTTTAAAAGTAAGTGTGCCGTTCCCGGACATAAACAGATACACACTTACGAAAAGTTCGCGAATTAATCAAGTTATCTCTTCGATAAATGCAGAGCATACGAAACTTGAAAACGATTTAACAAACAAACAATTGATTTTGGATTACGAAAAAGCATATTCACAGCTCAATACCGCAAAACAAATTTATCAACTAAAAGAACAAAATTATGGTATGGTATTGAACCAGTTTAACATGTCGATACTTTCATCTGACAAGTTGATCATTGCCTTTAATGATTTGCTCGCGAGTCGTTTGAATTACAGCAGTGCACTCGCAAATTTGAACTATACATTATCGAAAATTGAAATAAATAACAGAGTAAGATGAAAACAAACAGATATTTTATCATAGCCTTTGCCGCCTTTGCATTACTAAATTCGTGCGGCAAAAAATACACAGAAACTAAACCCGAACATCGGGATATTACGGAAACAGTTTTTGCCTCAGGTGTTTTAGTTCCCGAGAACCAATACAACCTAACCGCAGAAAGCGATGGTTATCTTATTGCTTTAAACTTTGAAGAAGGTGACATTGTTGAAACAGGCTATTTACTTGCCGAAATTGATAACAAAACCTCTGATATCAACCTGCTTGGCGCCAATCAACTTTTAGATATAGCAATTAGTAATCTCTCTCCCAGCGCTCCTGCTTTAAAGCAAATAGAAGCAAACTTGTTGAGCGCTGAGCAAAAAATGAAGCAAGACGAAATTCAGATGGAGCGCTACAGAAAATTATACGCTACCAATAGTGTTTCAAAATTAGAATACGAAAATACCGTGGTCGCTTTTGAAACATCAAAAGCAAATTACAGAGCATTGCAGGAAAACTACAAATTGCAGGAACAGCAAGCTGAACAACAACTTATCAACCAGAAAACTCAAAGTGGCATTAATAAAGTGTTGCAAGGCAACAATGAACTCAGGGCGATAATAGGAGGTAAAGTTTACAACAAATACAAAGAATTAGGCGATTACGTGCGCCGGGGTGAAATTATTGCGGTAATAGGAAATCCTGCAAATCTGTATGCTAAATTAAGTATTGATGAAACAAGTATTTCAAACGTACGCGTAAATCAGCAAGTTATAATTCAATTGAACACCAATAAAGGTAAAAATTATGAAGGAGTAATTACCGAAGTTTATCCGGCGTTCGATATTCAAACACAATCATTCATTTGCAAAGCGGTTTTTACCGATAGTTTAGACTTTCTGATGTCGGACACACAAGTTCAGGCGAATATTATTATAGAAAACAAGGATAATGTACTCGTAATTCCTCGTAACTACTTAGATTTTGGGAACAAAGTATTGGTTAAAGGCAAGGGGGAAGTTGAAGTTGAAACCGGATTTATTTCAAACGAATGGGTAGAAATATTGAGTGGAATTAATGAAAATTCAGTGATACAAGCAGAAAAAAATTAAATCCAAATCATGATGAAATTATTTAGAAAAAAAATAGATCTTGGTGTGGATTACGAAATTGCATTTACCCACATATTGTCAAGGAAAATGCAGACTTTTGTTGCTTCACTTGCAGTTGCCATAGGCATTGCAGCATTCATTTTCTTAAATTCACTGGTCGTTGGTTTTAACCGAAGTTCCGATGAATCGTTTTTTAAAACCATGCCTCACATTCGCATTTATATTGACGATGAATTGAGTGTGCCACTTCAGAAAAACGATGCAAATCAACGCACTTCCGTGATTGTAAATCCCAAAATAACAAACAATAGTGATAAGTTAATAAATCCCGAAAGAATTGTAGAACAACTGGAAACGAAAGAATATGTTGTAACCGCAGCTCCGTGGCTGAACGTCAACCTGTTTTACAACAACGGTATTTCACAATTGAGCGGTAGTAGTTCCGGGGTAAATATAATGGAGGCAAACACACTGTTCGATATAAAATCAACCATGGTTGAAGGCGATATGAACGAATTGCTTAGCACGCCCAACGGGATTGTTTTAGGAGTTGGCATTGCCGAAAATCTCAATGTTAGGATAGATGACAATATAAGTATTGTTTCATCTTTGGGAGTAATAAAAGTGATGAAAGTGATAGGTTTTTTCAAAACAAGTAGTTCAGTTGTTGACAAAACCAAGTCATACATCAATTTGTCGATTGCCCAGCAACTAATGGCACAAGGTCCTGATTATTTGACCGATATTTACATTAAAATTAAAAACCCCGCAGATGCACCAAAACATATTTCAGAATTAGAAACATTGACAGGTTATAATGCCGAGAGTTGGCAAACAGCAAATGAATCGGCAAAGGCATCACAAAAAACAAGAGCGGTAATGATGGGCTCAATTTCGTTTATAATCCTGATTGTGGCTGCATTCACCATTTACAATATTATCAATATGACTGTGAAACAAAAACTGCATGACATTGCCATACTTAAAGCGCAAGGTTTTGCAGGCAAAAGTGTTGTAAACATATTTATCAGCGAAGCTTTAATCATTGGCACTTTAGGCACACTTGTGGGGATGATGTTGGGCGCATTGCTGATAAACATTGTCAGCAAAGTATATGTTGGCGGCGATACGGGATATTTCCCAATTCAGTTTGAATCCAAAATTATGCTTTTAGGACTTATAGTTGGAATTGTTGTAACGTCCGTTGCCGGATATATTCCTGCCAGAAG
>JAQVGF010000175.1 GCA_028696875.1 Dysgonamonadaceae bacterium | reverse complement strand
TTACAATAAGGATAAATGCTGATTCCACCGCGAGGCGTAAATATTCCAACTACTTCAATATATTTTGGATTCATCAGTTTGATCAAATCTTTCATAATAATGTTGACACAATCTTCGTGAAAAGCGCCATGGTTACGAAAACTAAAAAGATATAGTTTCAAGCTTTTGCTTTCCACCATTTTTACATCTGGAATGTAATGTATGTGTATGGTTGCAAAATCGGGCTGACCTGTAATAGGACAGAGGCTTGTAAATTCCGGACAGTTAAATGTTACCCAATAATCGTTATCGGGGTGTTTATTTTCGAACGCCTCCAAAACTTCCGGAGCGTAATCTTGTTTATATTCAGTATGTTTTCCTAACAAGCTTAAATCTTTTGTTTGCATAATATAAAGAACTTTATATGTTAATATGCTTCGCATTGAGATAAATTAGTTGACGAAGCGGCAGTTATTTTTGTTATACAAAAATAGTAATAATAGTTCTGTTTTTCGACCCTTGAATTGAATTTGGAGATTTTGCGAACAAATTTTTTTAAAATGAAACTTCATATTGGGATTAATAATATGCTATATTACTTAATAACTTATATTGTTATCAATCCCAGGGACAATGTTGTTCAAATAAAAAAAGTTGTATAATTACTGTACTGATAAATGTTTATCTTTCTGCATTATGTAGCGCTTTTATTCTGTCATAAGAAATTTTGAGAGCAGCATGATGTCTGGTAATTAATGTTCGCGTCTCAGGAGTTAAACCTTCGGATGTTAAAGCATCGTTGTAAGCCACCAATGCAGCATCTTCACCATCTACGCAATTATCCAGAATTACTTTTCTCTCCGATCCGCCAAAAAATGCTTTCACATCCATCCACACACGATAAATTTTACCTACATTAGTTGTACCTGTCTCTACTTTATGTCCAATTTCAATCACCTTCCGGGTTAATTCAGCCTTAAATTTATTGCTTTGATTTACTTTTTCCTGAAAAAGTAGTTTTAGGTCCGAATCTTCGTCTTTTAACTCTTCCATAGCTTTTTGGTATCCAACAACTCGATCATTGTTTATAAGAATTAAATCGTTTAATATGCGCGCTTGGTTTTCAGTTGTTGTCATAGTTCTAATTCTTATTTGTGATAATATTTTTTGTAGATAATGTGATAGGTATAAAACAATAGGGATTCAAAATTTGTTCAAACAGCAACAAGACAAAAAACCTCTAAAAAGATGATTTATGAAATTACGCTCACCTAAAGCATTCTGGTTACTTTAAAAAGAAATAATGAGTCTGCTCCGAAATCACCATTTTTCTCTCGCAAAATCGTAAAGTCACAAAATATCAAATTTGTTACACATTTATTTATAAAAAAACAGTGCAAAATAAAGACACAGGATTTTTATCAAAAAAACTTTTCGAAGAAGACTCAACATTCTTTTCATATCTAAAGAAACATTCCACCCACTTTTTCTGTTAATAAATAGAACTTAGGGATTGTGCCGAAATAACCTGACGCTTTAAACTTGCTCTTTTGTCCTTTAACTTCCTTGAAAATTCATTAAATAGCCCGCTATTCGCAGAATTTTCAAGTCGTTATCGAATAAAATAGCTTCGTTTAAAACAGTCAACTTATTTCATTACAAACTCTTAGCGTTGTGTTACAAAAAAAATAGAATCTATGACTCATTTCATTCTTTCCATCAAAAAAAAGAGTAAACAGAAGTAATCAATAAACTTAGCATAAAACATCCATCACATGAATTATAGAATAGAAAAAGATACATTAGGTGAAATACAGGTCCCAATGGATAAATATTGGGGAGCCCAAACACAACGTTCGCTCGAAAATTTCCCGATTGGATCGCCTGCATCTATGCCAATAGAAATAATTTATGGGTTTGCCTATTTGAAAAAGGCAGCGGCTTTAACTAACAACAAACTTGGTTTGTTGAGCAATGAAAAAGCTGATTTGATTGCTCAGGTATGTGACGAAATTATGAGAGGAAAATTGGACGATCAGTTTCCATTGGTTATTTGGCAGACAGGTTCGGGAACGCAAACCAATATGAATTGCAACGAAGTGATTGCACATAGAGCACATGTTTTGCAAGGCAACAAATTAGGCGAGGGCAATCTTTTTATTCATCCCAACGATGATGTGAATATGTCGCAATCGTCCAACGATACTTTCCCAACTGCCATGCACATTGCTGCATATAAGAAATTGGTGGAAGATACTATTCCAGCAGTTGAACGATTGAAAGAGACATTTGTCCAAAAATCAGAAGACTTTAAAGAGGTTATAAAAATTGGGCGTACCCATTTAATGGATGCAACACCCTTGTCATTGGGACAAGAATTTTCGGGTTATGTTGCACAATTGGAGCATGGCGTGAAAGCTCTTAAAAACACACTTCCACACTTATCAGAATTAGCAATGGGAGGTAGTGCCGTGGGAACTGGATTAAATACGCCTCATGGATACGCCGAAGATGTGGCCAAAAATATTGCAAACTTAACAGGTTTGCCATTTGTAACTGCCAACAATAAGTTTGAAGCACTGGCAGCTAATGATGCAATGGTGGAAAGCCATGGAGCTTTGAAACAATTGGCTGTAAGCCTTATGAAGATTGCAAACGACATCCGATGGTTGGCTTCGGGTCCTCGTTCAGGCATCGGAGAGATAACTATTCCATCAAACGAACCCGGTTCATCCATAATGCCGGGGAAAGTAAATCCTACGCAAGTGGAAGCATTAACAATGGTTTGTGCTCAAGTGATGGGGAATGATACAACAATAACAATATCGGGTTCGATGGGGAATTTTGAACTAAATGTGTTCAAACCTGTAATGATAAATGCTTTCTTACAATCAGCCACTCTTTTAGCTGATGCTTGTAACTCATTCAATGAACGTTGTGCGGTAGGAATTGAAGCTAACACCACACAAATAGATGAGAATTTGCACAACTCATTGATGCTGGTAACGGCACTCAATACACATATCGGTTACGAAAAGGCTGCACAAATTGCTAAAAAAGCGTATGCTGATAACACTACATTAAAAGAAGCAGCCATTGAATTGGGTCTGCTAACAGCAGAAGAGTTTGACGAGTGGGTAGTACCTGAAAATATGATTGGTGAATTATAAAAGTTGCAAGATTTGGATAAGCTTAATCACCGGCTCACTAACCGGTTTAAAATGAATAATGGTAGTGATACACCATTTTTGTGCCTTTATATAAAGATATAATGATGAAACAAAATAAATAACCCTTTAAAACAAATAATATGATGAAAAATCTTAAGACAACTTACATGGGAATTGAGCTAAAAAGTCCAATAATTTTGGGAGCGTGCAATATGTCTGATGATATTGACAAATTGATGCAAGCAGAAAAAAGTGGAGTAGGAGCCATTGTTTTTAAATCTTTGTTCGAAGAACAAATACAATTGGAACGATTGCAGTTTGAAGAGAGACTTACCCAATATGATCACATTCATGCACAGATGATTACCACACATCCTCGAGTTGAGTACGCCGATAGTGAAAAACATTTGGTTAATTTGCGAAAAGTGAAAGAAAAATTATCTGTTCCAATTATTGCAAGTTTAAATGCGGTTCACGAAGAGTCATGGCTGGAATATGCTACGGAATTGGCATCAACCGGTGTTGACGGTTTGGAATTAAATCTATATCAAGTTCCATTAGATTTTGACAAAGATGCAAGAGAAATTGAAGAGAGTCAGATTAATATTGTTCGCAAAATTAAAGAAAAAATATCATTGCCCATCAGCGTTAAGCTAAGTTCAGATTATACCAATGTGCTTGGTTTTATCAAAAAGATGGATGAAGTGGGTGTAGACGGATTGGTTTTATTTAACTCGTTTTTTCAACCTGATATTGATGTTGATTCTGAAAAACATAAGAAAATTTTTAATTTAAGCCAAAAAGGTGATTATCGTAAATCGTTGCGCTATGCCGGATTGCTTTACGGTAATATAAAAGCCGATGTTTGTAGCAGCAGAGGTATCTTTACAGGAAATGAAGTTGTGAAACATCTCTTATCGGGCGCAGCATGCATTCAAATGGTAAGTGCAGTTTATAAAAAAGGATTGGAGGAAATTTCCGTGGCAAATAATCAATTGTCCGATTGGATGAAAAGCAAAGGATACAACTCGATTGATGAGTTTAGAGGGAAACTGTCTCAAAAGAGTTTGGGTGCAGACTCGTTGGTTTACAGAAGAGCGCAATATGTGGATTTATTGTTGTCTTCGGAGACTATTTTTGGAGATTAGGGTTTAATTATGAATTACGAATTGCGAATTACGAATTACGAATGTGTTATATCTTAGGTTTTGTGAGTGAATCCCGAACCGATTAATTAATCAGTTTGTTGTAGCAAAAAATAAATAAAAGCATGTTCGCTAAAACGACAAACGCAATGTAAATGCACCCAAGCAAGAAGGATATAGAATAGTTATAAAAGGATGTTCATAAGATGAGCATCCTTTTTCTTTAATAAAGCAGCGGATAGGTTTTTTGTCGTTTTAATAAACCACATAAAGTCGTTCCTCTCTCGAAGGGCTACGTTTCGCTCCCGCGCGATTGAATCGCGTGGGGATTTACGATTTCATTCTTTTTTGATTTTATCAAATCAACCCACACGAAAGGATTCGTGCGGGA
>JAQVGF010000174.1 GCA_028696875.1 Dysgonamonadaceae bacterium | reverse complement strand
TTTGTTTTTTTGTCCCCATTCAATTATTCTTGATTTAAAGTCGACTTCATTTTTAACTACATCTTCCATATCAAGATGTTTTTTGATGAGTGTGTCAAACACAAATTTTTTAGCCACTCGATATCCTTGATCAAGGTATATTGCAGCTATTAGTGCCTCTAATGCATCGCCATATATATTTGTGTTGTGTGCAACATTGCGGGTAGAAGTTTCCAGAAGTTTATCTAAACCCAGATCTACGGACAACTTATTCATAGTTTCTCGTTGTACAATCCGTGAACGCATGTTGGTGAGAAATCCTTCTTTTTTGGTATCAAACTTTTTATAAAGAATATCAGCAATAATTGCATCTAAAATGGCATCACCCAAAAATTCAAGACGTTCGTTGTTTACCCATTTGCCATCGTGAAGTCGAATAGAAGAAGATTTGTGTGCAACTGCTTGCTGATATAAAGAGATATCGTGCGGATAAAATCCGACAATGTTATAGAAAGAAAGAAAGGGCTCCTTCCCCTTCCGCGGAATAGCCCTTATCTTTTTATATATCTTTTTAATCACATTTATTCGGTGTATTTTTTCACAATAACGCTTGCATTGTGGCCTCCAAACCCAAAAGTGTTGGATAATACGGCACGTATTTCTCTTTTTTGAGATTTGTTGAATGTAAAATTCAAGTTGTAATCAATTTCCGGATCTTCATCACCTTCTTCAAAGTTGATGGTGGGTGGCACAATTTGATCTCTTATTGCTAAGACACTAAATAGTGCTTCAGTCGCTCCTGCCGCACCCAGCAAGTGCCCGGTCATTGATTTTGTTGCGCTAATATTTAACTTATAGCTATATTCACCAAAAACATCCAATATTGCTTTTACTTCAGAAACATCACCTACGGGAGTTGATGTTCCATGTACATTAATATAATCAATATCTTCCGGTTGCATCTCAGCATCTTCCAATGCATTACGCATAACAAGTTTTGCTCCGAGCCCATCAGGATGCGATGCCGTTAAATGATAAGCATCGGCAGACATACCGCCTCCTATTACTTCGGCATATATTTTAGCACCTCGCGCTTTGGCATGTTCCAATTCCTCCAATATTAGAGAAGCGGCACCTTCTGCCATTACAAATCCATCACGACTTTTACTAAATGGTCTTGATGCTGTTTCAGGTGAATCGTTTCGGGTAGATATTGCATACATTGCATTAAAACCACCTACACCGGACTCTGTTACAGCAGCTTCAGCACCTCCGGTAACAAAAGCATTCGCTTTTCCCAAGCGTATCAAGTTGTATGCATCTACAATGGCATTTGTTGATGATGCACATGCAGATACAGTAGCATAATTGGGACCACGCAGTCCGTAAATCATAGAGATGTGCCCTGTGGCAATATCTGCTATCATTTTCGGAATGAAAAATGGATTAAATCTAGGTCCTTTCTCTTTATTAAGATAATAATTTCCTACTTCTTCTTCAAATGTTCTGATTCCTCCGATTCCAGCCGAGAAAATAACTCCAATTCTGTCTAAATTTTCTTTCTCAAAATCTAATCCAGAATCAACAATAGCTTCTGTTGCAGCAGTAATTGCTAACTGTGAATATCGATCGTATTTTCTCGCTTCTTTTCTATCAAAATGATCAAGTGGATCAAAATTCTTGACTTCGCAAGCGAATTGTGTTTTGAACAAAGATGCATCGAACAAAGTAATAGGTCCGGCGCCACTTTTGCCCGCAATGGCATTTGTCCATGTTTCGTTAACACTGTTGCCAAGGGGGGTTATAGCTCCCAGACCCGTTACTACTACTCTTTTTAATTCCATAAATTTATTTAATGGATAATTTACTTCGCGTGTTGTTCTACGTAACCTACTGCATCGCCAACAGTTGAAATTTTCTCAGCCTGATCGTCGGGTATTGAAATATTGAATTCTTTTTCAAATTCCATAATCAATTCAACGGTGTCTAATGAATCTGCTCCTAAATCGTTCGTGAAGCTTGCTTCGTTAGTAACTTCAGATTCTTCAACGCCTAATTTATCAACGATAATTGCTTTTACTCTTGATGCTGTTTCAGACATAACTTTTTGATATTAATTAATAAATAGATTTTTATTCCTAATTTTGCGATGCAAAGTAAATCATTTTTATTTGAATAAAGCAAATTTTCATCCAACAATTTCATTAAAAGTGCACATTTTTGAATTTTTTGTGCAAAAAACAACGTTTTTATGACTAAAATAGCTCTTTTTGCCTCCGGAAGCGGTACAAATGCCGAAAATATAGCAAGGTATTTCGCAAAAAACAGACAAATTAATGTATCCTTAGTGATTTCTAATAAGGCGGATGCCTATGTGCACCGTCGAGCAAAAGCTTTAGACATACCCTCTTATAGTTTTACAAACGAACAATTTAGAGAGGGAACTCAAGTTCTCACACTTTTATTGGAAAATAAAATAGATTTCATTGTCTTAGCTGGTTTTCTACTGAAAGTGCCTGATCTTATATTAAAAAAATATCCCAATAAAATAATCAACATCCATCCGGCATTGTTGCCAAAATATGGAGGAAAAGGTATGTATGGCGATAGAGTGCACAAGAAAGTAATTGAAATGGGTGACACTAAATCGGGAATCACCATACATTATGTAAATGATAAATACGATGAGGGTGAAATTATTTTCCAAGATTCTTTTGATATCGATCCGAAAGATACCTATCAAGATATTGCAGAAAAAGCACACAAACTGGAGTATACATTTTTTCCACGTATTATAGAAGAAATAATTTTGGGCAAAAGATAGGGAAAATCGGAAATCGAAATTCGATAATTTGTAATAAGATAAGCGCTAATCTCAACTCTCTTTTATTCTCTGAATAAAAGACGATTAAATTTGTTTAGTAATTAAAAAATGTACTATCTTTGCAGTCGCATTTTCGCATTTAGCGGCTGTGGCGTAATTGGTAGCCGCGCTAGACTTAGGATCTAGTGACGCAAGTCGTGGGGGTTCGAGTCCCTTCAGCCGCACATAAAAAGAGTTTCAATTCTTCTTTTATGATTTTTCAAAAGCGTTGTAACTTTATAAGTTGCAACGCTTTTTGGTATTAGACCTATGTCTTTTTGGTTGTCCAAAGGTGAATGTAATTAACCGTTAAAAGCGCATTGCTGCTCCAGCCCGCATTGTGCATAAGTAAAAAATGGACAGTGCGGTTTGGAACCGTACTTTTCAATATTTAAAATCACAATCAAGCGCCTTCCTTCAAACACGAAATTCTGAGACGCCGATCACCAAAGCCCGAGGCTAATCAATATGTTGCTCTTAGTTTTCTTTCCACTTCAATATTTTCATTTCTTAGAGAGTAATGCAAATTTTTGAAACATCACTATTTATAAACAAAATTTCAGGTTCCGATAGATATTGTTTATATTTGTTATCTGGAAAAATGACCTATTAGTCAAGAATCTCAATATTACTTTATAAACAGCCATATAACTGCTCAACAACAATATAAAAAGATATTTACTACTATGATAATGTCTGCCTGAAAACCTTTGTTTTTGAGATACTCACACATTTAATACTTATAAATTACAAAATGATGAAATTCAATTTATTTCTACTGTCAACTATCTTCCTGTTTTTGTCATGCAATGAAGATAAGCAGCCCGTTGCACAAAGTCTTATAAATGGAACAGATTTAAGCGGTTGGCACATTGACGTTCCTGCAATGGATATTAACCCTGACACTATCAATCCTTTTATAATACGTGATGGTATGTTGGTTACTCTGGGCGAACCTATTGGACACATTATAACCGACGAAGAATATGAGAATTATCGATTGGAAGTTGAATATCGGTTTCCTGAAGGAGCAGGCAATGGTGGTGTAATGCTACATTCCTCAACTCTACGAGCGGTTAATGATCTGTTTCCTCAATCACTGGAAGTGCAAATGATGCATGAAAATGTTGGTGACTTCTGGTGCTTTCAAGAGGACATTACAGTACCCAATATGGAAAAAAGACGAGGACCGAAAGAGAAATGGGGTTCTACGGATGGGACATTACGAAATATCAAAAAGTTAGTTGATGCAGAAAATCCCGTAGGCGAGTGGAATAATTTGGTGATTGAATGCGTGGGAGATGAAGTGAAAGTATGGCTAAATGATACATTAGTGAACTATGGTTATAATTGTACATCTCAAAAAGGCAAAATTGCACTTCAATCGGAAGGTTCAAAAATTGAGTTCAAAAGAGTGGATATAACACCTATTACAGAAATTACACAAACATACTAATATAATAATCTGAAGCTACTAAGAGAATGTTGAGACACAAACTATAAAAAACAGAACAGATATGAAAACCAATCTATTTATTCTAACAATTCTTATTGTGCTATCATCATGCACAACAAATAAGCAGCCTGAAGCGCAAAGTCTATTTAACGGAACCGACCTTACCGGTTGGCACATTGATGTGCCTGCACTGGATAACAATCCGGACACCATCAATCCATTTATTGTACGCGATGGTATGTTGGTGAGTTTGGGTACACCAGCCGGACATATTATAACAGACTCCGTTTTTGAAAATTATCGATTAGAAGTTGAATATCGTTTCGCCGCCGAACCCGGCAACTGCGGAGTTTTGGTTCATGCATCCACACCTCGTGCTTTGTACAATATGTTTCCAAAATCATTGGAAGTACAAATGGAACATGA
>JAQVGF010000173.1 GCA_028696875.1 Dysgonamonadaceae bacterium | reverse complement strand
ATTGGTGCTGTGGTTGTTTGCAACAACCGGATTATTGCGCGTGCACACAACCTCACCGAAACGCTCAACGATGTTACGGCTCACGCCGAAATGCAAGCGATAACAGCAGCGGCAAATATGTTGGGTAGTAAATACTTGAACGAATGTACCTTATACGTAACCATTGAACCATGCCCCATGTGTGCCGGTGCATTGGGCTGGGCTCAGTTTCAACGTGTTGTTTATGGTGCTGATGATAAGAAAAAAGGATATTCCCATTTTTCAACGAAAGTATTGCATCCTAAAACAGAAGTCCAAAGCGGAGTCTTGGCCGAAGAAGCTGCCGAATTAATGAAAACATTTTTTGAAAAAAGAAGATAATTATGAAACAGAGACAACATTTTCACAAGCTACGAAAGATATTGCTTCTCGCACTTCTAATAATACCGATATCATTCGTTTTTAGTCAATCGAAAACAGTAACTCGCTTGGGAATAATGAATCCCACACCGGGAATTCTTAGCAATGCGTTGAATCTTATATCGAAGCAATACATTACGGCAGATAGTCTGGAAGTTGTGGGTATTTATCATGAGTCGCAAGCTTCATCCATAGCAGCAACCAATAAGTTTATTGAAGAAAAAGGCTACGACCACATCTCGTTTCAAATAGTAGAAGGTGATTTGTTGTTAGAAAATTTGTTTGAAGAGAACAATTGCACAACCCAGTTTAAGAAGTTGTTTGATAATACAGATGCACTCATATTTTTTGGAGGCATGGATATACCACCAAGGATCTACAGTGAAGAAACTTTTCTAACCACAGAACATTTTGATGCAGGTAAAAATTGGGAACTGTCCTTCTTGTTTCATCTAATTGGAGGCTCACAAAATGATCTCCAGCCACTACTTGTGAATAAACCCGATTACACAATATTGGGTATCTGTCTTGGTATGCAGGAGATGAACGTAGCGAGTGGAGGATCGATGGTTCAGGATATCCCATATCAGATCTATGGCAAAACTACTTATGAGAGTATTCTAAAACAAGACAGTACAGCAGTTCACAAAAACTATCACAATAGAATAGACAACGAAAACAGCTTTACCTCCATCCATTTTCATCCAATCTCAATTGCGCCGGGAAGCTTTTTAGATTTTGCAGAGAACAGTGAAAACCTTGTTGTGGCAAGTGTGCATCATCAGGCTGTGAAAGATTTGGGAAAGAGTTTTAAAGTAGTAGCCACTTCTGTTGATGAAAAAGTTGTGGAAGCATTGCAACACATCCAATTTCCCAATGTTTACGGAATACAATTTCATACCGATTTTTCATCGCTTTACGAGGAAGGATACAAATTTAAAGTATCTCAAAATAAAATAATGGAACTGAGTGAGGAGACACGCACTTTCCAACAACTATTTTGGCAAAATTTTAGTGAGCGACTGAAATAGAACTAATTGAGGAGCTAACTATTTTGTGTTTCTACAGCAATCCTTTCATCACTCCACCATCAATCTGAATGGTTGTACCAGTTATGGAGCGTGCCTGCGATGAGCACAAATAACAGACCATATTGCCTAATTCATCGGGGCTCATAAATCGTTTGTGAGGGAACGCAGAAACAACTTGTTCTTCATACGCTTGCACAGAAACATTTTCATCATTGGCTTCCTTTTCCATTAACTGCGTGACTCTATCGGTTTTGAAATAACCGGGACACACATTATTGATGGTGACACCTTTACCAATAAGTTCTTTGCTTATGCTTTTAGCAAAACTTACCACAGCCGCTCTGAAAATATTGGAAAGTACCATTGTAGGCGACGGTTCTTTCACAGTCACAGATGTAATGTTTACTATGCGTCCCCAACCATTTTTCTCCATGTGTGGCAGGCAATATTTTATCATCCTGATGTTGTATTTCAACACCGAATTGTATGCTTCATCAAAGTCATCCATCGATAATTCGTCAAAAGACCCGGGAGCAGGACCACCCGAATTGTTAACAAGAATATCTATCTTGCCAAACTTTGCAATAGTTTCATCCACAATTTTACGATTGTCTGCTTCCGACGACATGTCCACGCTCATTGCTAAAACTTCTACTCCGTGTACTTCAATATCTTTTTTTGCTTTTTGCAAATCGTCACTGTTTCGAGCGCACAATACAACATTTACGCCTTCTTTTGCAAGTGCAACAGCACATGCTTTTCCCAATCCTTTACTGCTCCCACCAACAATAGCAACTTTACCTTTTATTTTGTAATCCATAATTTCACACTTTTCTTTAATAACAAAGAAAACAGCCAATAGGTTTATAATTTTGCCGCTCAAAGAAGTCAAAAATGATATGAAGTTCGTATATTTGCAACTAATCTTTGTAAGAAAAGATTTAATTTCGACAGTTGAGTCCACCCTGAAAACACCCAATTGCTGATTATCAGTCTTTTTCCGCCCTTTGTCCCTGAAGGGAAAAGCCTAATAATCAGCGCTCAGCCAAAGTTCCCTCGTAGGGGATTTAGGGGCGGTAGACTTTTCAAAGTGGATTCATAGTTTATACAATCATTTCTTTCTAATTCGATACTACATTATGTCAAAACAATTTAAACGTACGCTTATAACCGCCGCTTTGCCCTATGCCAATGGACCCATCCATATTGGGCACCTTGCAGGTGTCTATGTTCCTTCGGATATTTATGCGCGATACTTACGTCTTAAAGGCGAGGAAACTCTTTTTGTCTGTGGATCGGACGAACACGGTATACCCATCACTATTGCTGCGAGGAAAGAGGGTGTGACGCCGCAAGACATAGTGGACAGATACCACAGCTTAATCAAAAAATCTTTCGATGAATTTGGAATTACGTTCGATATATACTCGCGTACTACCTCCGATATTCACAAACAGACAGCTACCGATTTTTTTCAAAAACTGTACGATAAAGGTGAGTTTATAGAACAAGAAACAGAACAGTATTATGACGAAGAGGCAAAGCAATTTCTTGCCGATCGATATATTACAGGCACTTGCCCACATTGCCAATACGAAAAGGCATACGGTGACCAATGCGAAAGTTGCGGGACATCCCTCAATCCCACCGATCTTATCAATCCGAAATCAGCTTTAAGTGGTGCAGTACCCGTACGTCGCAAAACAAAACATTGGTACTTGCCTTTGAACAAACACGAATCGTGGCTGCGCCAATGGATTTTGGAAGATCACAAAGAATGGCGCAGCAATGTGTACGGACAGTGCAAATCGTGGCTAGATCAGGGATTGCAACCGCGAGCGGTGAGTCGCGATTTAGATTGGGGAGTGCCTGTGCCTGTTGAAGGGGGCAAAGGCAAAGTATTGTATGTATGGTTTGACGCACCAATTGGTTATATTTCCAATACCAAAGAGTTGTTGCCTAACGATTGGGAAAAATGGTGGAAAGATGAATCTACGAAGATGATTCACTTTATTGGCAAAGATAATATTGTGTTCCATTGCATTGTGTTTCCGGCTATGTTGAAAGCCGAAGGCTCATTTAATCTGCCCGAAAATGTACCTGCCAATGAATTTATGAATTTAGAGGGTGATAAAATATCTACGTCACGAAATTGGGCTGTGTGGTTACACGAATATTTGCAAGATTTCCCCGGAAAGCAAGATGTATTGCGCTACGTGCTAACCGCTAATGCTCCCGAAACCAAGGACAACGATTTCCTTTGGAAAGATTTTCAAGCACGCAATAACAATGAGTTGGTGGCGATATTAGGCAACTTCGTAAATAGAGCACTGGTACTCACGCAAAAGTATTTTGATAACAAAGTTCCGGAGCGCCATGAATTAACCGATTATGACAAAGAAACACTCAACAACTTCAAGAGTCTGAAACAAACGATTGAGAAAAACCTGGACAACTTCAAATTTCGCGAAGCACTCAAAGATGCTATGAATTTGGCGCGCATCGGCAACAAATACCTGGCCGATACTGAGCCTTGGATAGTAGCTAAAACGGATATGCCTCGCACGGAAACCATTCTAAACATTGCGTTGCAAATTACGGGCAATCTGGCTATTGTGTTTGAACCTTTTTTGCCGTTTTCGGTAAAGAAAATCAAGCAGTTTTTAAATATCGATGAGCTTTCGTGGGATCAGTTGGGTAGCATGGATCTTTTGTCCGTAGGACACGAATTGGGCAAATCGGAATTGTTATTTGAAAAAATTGAAGACGAAGCTATAGAGCTACAAGTGCAAAAACTTTTGGATATTAAAAAAGCAAACAAAGAGAAAGAATACAAAGCACAACCTATAAAAGAAGAAATTGCGTTTGACGATTTCACTAAACTTGACTTGCGCGTAGCAACCGTATTGGAGTGCGAGCGTGTTCCTAAAACTGACAAGTTGCTTCGCTTTCTATTGGACGATGGAATTGGCAAACGTACCATTCTCTCGGGTATAGCTGCCTATTATCCTGAGCCCGAAAAGTTGGTTGGCAAGCAAGTTTGCTTTATTGCCAATCTGGCAGCACGCAAAATGCGCGGAATACTATCGGAAGGGATGATTTTATCAGCCGAAAATGCAGACGGAACTCTCACTCTGATTGAACCTTCGGATAAAGTTTTACCGGGTAGCAAAATAAATTAAGAGTTTTGTGGTATGGATTTCCTATTGGGGCGATGGAGCTCCTGCTCCATGTAAAAAGATTCATAAAAGAGGAACTCTTCACGTTCCAACAGAGTCTTTTGTTTGCACTCACTTGCAATACGTATGTCGCTTTAGCGAAAAT
>JAQVGF010000028.1 GCA_028696875.1 Dysgonamonadaceae bacterium | reverse complement strand
TTTTTGCAAACCGCATATTTGGTTGCCCAATTATCCACATCAATAGTGCATGAAGCAAAGCAATTGGTAAAACCAATATTCCACCAATCTGCATTCCCAATTCGTAACCCAATTTGCTATCTTTGAAAGGTTTTCCTTTTCGGCGCGATTGGTATGCGCTAAATGGTATTCCAAACATATTGCCCGCTATCATCATTTGTACTGCCGAAAGAATAATCTGCGCTTTTTCTGTTCCATACTCTTTTATAATTGCTTCATAAGCTTCCTTTTCAGGATATCCGCGGCTGTCGGCAAAATGTTGTGCAAAAATAATTGCTTTGGCCTCTTTGGGTTTTATATAATCATCTTCGCCACTCAAGAAGCTACTAATCTCCTCGTTGCTCATCCCTTCACGCAAGGCAAAAGTAGTGTGAGCATAGGAACAGGCAGCGCAACCGTTCACTTCTGTTACTGCCAATTGCATTCGTTCTATAAAGTGCTGATCAATTAACTTTTCTTTCTTGTTTTTGCTCAATTTTCTTATTGCCCGTGGTAAATAAAGGTATGATCGGTAGAGCTCCGAAAAACTAAACTTCCTTTTGTATTCGGCTCCTTTGCTGAATAAAGATTCGGGTATTTCAAATTTCATAATCGGGGTGTTTTTTCATTGTACGCACAACATTTTGCTCCGGGAGTTCTTTTTATTCTATTGTATGCATCGCTGCTTTAAGGATTCGCTATGCAAAATACTCAGATTGTATCACTCTCTGTAACAAATATAACCATAACTTCTCTATTAGAATATTTTTGGCTGTTAAAATATACTTGAAGCTTCCAGCTTTGGGAAAGAATTCCCAAAGCAAAATGCTTCGGACAGATTTAATTGAAAAACTCACATACCTTCTCAAACACTTTTTCAAAACTTTCATCCACTTGCTTTGATTCCACTGCTTTTGTAGGGAAAGGATTTTCGTGAATGTATTCATATTCAAAATCCAATTCATCCATACGGATATTGATATTACGATACGCACCTTTCAGTGTGTTTATAATTTCAAACGAAGGAATTACATCATCTCTCGTCAGAGATATGGCATAAATTTGATGCTCATATTTTTTCAATCGTTCTTCCCTGAATTCTCTCATTTTCTGATAATCTAACATTGACGAGAATATTTTTCCTTCCGAATGGCCATCCTTGATGTAATGATTGAGGACATTGTCTCTCTCCAACATTTTGTCGAAATGCTCCACCAGATAGGAGTACAGCGCCACGTTGGCTTCGCTATCTAATATGAATTTTGAGACCGGAGCCAATCTGTTGAATGTGGCACCACTACAGAACAAACAAACCTTAGAATTCTCGAAATAGTGGTTGTGGTTGGTTAGTTTCAAGATTTGCGCAAGGAATCCACCAATGGAGTATGCGAAAATGTCGAAATTGAAATCTTTATCAACGTGCTCGTTATTCCCTTTTTTTATATCGGCTATCAGTTGTATAACATCGTAGTAGGTTTGCAGACCCGACCAAATAAATCGTTGAGGCATTGTGTGAAGACGCATACTGATAGCAACATTTGAAAGAGTTGAATTGACGATATTAGGGAATTTCCCTTTTCGATGTTCGCTCAGTCTGTACATTTCTCTCACATTGCTCCAATGTTTTGGTGCACGCTGCATGTGAAATGCAATGGGAAACAAAATAACTGCACTCCCCGTGCCATCACTGATAGCTTTTGCCCACGGCAAATACTTGCTCCAATCTTTTTCGTTAAAACCATGAAATAAAAAAACCACTTTCTTTACTTTGTCCTCTCCTATTGGTTTTATTATTTGATATTTAAAGCTTTGATTCTCCTCAACATAAATATCCTTGATATGAACATTGTTATCAATAGTACCGATTTCCGTATAAAACGAATACTCCTCTTTCATGGTCACATTATGCAAGGTGCACTTATACTCTTCTACTCCCGGTAAAATGTCATACGACATAGATTTAAAATCTAAATCGTCTATTTCTATAGTATCAAACTCCTTTTTTACTTCTGATGATGTGAAAAGTTTTTTTAAAGCAAAGTAGCTCTTTGAGTAATTCATAATGTTATAGTTGATTGTGATAAACAAAAGCGAATGATTGTCCGTTTTCACAAGAAAATGAATTTATCTGAATTTGTTTTGACAGACAAATTTACAAAAGTTTGCATGAAAAGATGGGTTGAGTAAGGGGAAATGATAATAGCATTTATTACTTTGTCTTGTAATCCTGACTTCAATCTCTGAGCTTCCATTTTTTGCCTTAGTCAATGCGCTTTGCGGCCCAGTTGATAGCATTTTTTATATGTTCCACAATTAGTTTGTCCTGAAAAGCTTCGTGTGTGTGGCCAAATCCAGTATAGAACGAACGGATACCGTTTTTTTCATGGCTCCAGATAATTGGATGATCACCCATACGAAAATCATCATTGTTAAATTTTTTGATGCTGTTTTCGTCAAGTGTAGCTAACACGTTCACGTTGGGTCGTGGATTCTCTTTAAAGGTGTACCATTCGTCGAAAGTAGTGTACGATTTCATCCCTTTAAAGGGCTTCATAGCTGGATGGTCCCTGTTTTCGAAAACCACGGTAGCTTCTTGTGCGACGGGATGAGTTTTAAAATAAGCACCGCAAAGTTTGCCATAATACGTCCAATCGTATTCAAAGTCGGAGGCAGAGTGAATGCCCACAAAACCTTTGCCGCTATTCATCCATTTCTCAAAAGCTTGTTTTCCAGCGTCACACATGGCATCACCGGTTGGATTAAGAAAAACAGCAACATCAAAATTCGACAGAAAGTCATCGCGCAGCAATTTCTCGTTTTCAGTAGCTGTAATAACCCAATTTTGCTTTTCGCTTAGGTCGTAAAGCATTTTCAAACCCGAAGAAATACTTTCATGGCGATAGCCTGCAGTTTTCGTAAAAACAAGTATATGGATGGGTTTTTCAAATTCGGGTTTGTTGTTTTGTGCTTGGCTACCTAATGTAAGAATTGAAAAGCAAATTAATGTCACAAGAAATTTTTTCATTGAATTTTGTTTTAAATATTATTATTCCTATAAGTATGGTTGATTTCTTTAACTAATCAAATTCAGGTTTTTTTTAATTCAGTTAGGGTTTAATTCTCCGCCGCTTGCGACGAAAAGTGAAATTTATAATTCATCATGATACTCGGTCCGCTTGCGGCGGAGAGATTCATTTTCTTTAAAGAATGCATTAATTTTATTATCATAAAGATACAAAAATTCCTACATAATCATTTTAGAATCTCACAATAAGTCAACATACTTAAAGTTATTATGTTGTTCAGCTTTTCATTTTCTCCTACATCAACGACGAAAATAAATGTAACACCCTTTCCAACAGCTTTCTGTACAAAGGTCTATTAATCCACTCTTCCGAGACAACTTTTGTGGATGAAGTTAGGTCTTTTTCAAATGCTTCTTTTAGCTCTGTGGCTATCTTTTCATCAAAAACAATGGCATTGATTTCGAAGTTAAGATCAAAACTCCGATTATCTAAATTGGCAGTACCTACGATGGCTACCTTTTGGTCGCAAACCATAGTTTTAGCGTGTACAAAGCCTTTGTTGTAGGTGTAAATTTCAACTCCTGCATTGAGAAGCTCTTGAAAATAGGATTGAGTAGTTGTGTTTATGACGATAGAGTCGGATTTACTGGGGACTAACAATTTTACGCTAACACCACTTAAAGCAGCAATAGTAATGGCATCTAAAAAAGATTTATCGGGAATAAAATAAGGGGAGGTAATGCATACTTCACGTTTTGTAGCTAAGATTGCTTGAATAAGCGTATATTTAATTTTTGGGTATTTTGAATCAGGACCACTTGAAACAATTTGTATTAGGTGGTTGCCATACACTTTTCCCCTGTTTTCCACGGGAAAATAATTATTAGAAAAAGGGATCTTCTGGTTGGCACAAAAGTTCCAATCCGTCAAGAATGTAAATTGAAGATTTAATACCGAGACTCCTACAATTTTCAGGTGTGTATCTCTCCAAAACAACTTATCTTTATCCTTGCTTTCATTGACATAGTTGTCGGCAACATTTATGCCTCCCACATATCCAATCACTCCATCAACAACAATGATTTTTCTGTGATTCCTATAGTTCATCCGATTTGCAAGCATAATCAAGTTTATTTTATAAAACGGATATGCTTCTACGCCTGCTTCTCTTAATTCTCTAACTACATTTTTTCGAATACTGCGGCTACCGAAATCATCATATATAAATCGCACTTCAACTCCCTCTTTGGCTTTTTCTATAAGCAGTTGTGCAAGTTGATTGCCAATTTCATCATTTTCGTAAATATAATATTGAATATGGATGTGATATTTAGCATTGCGGATACTCTCAATTACGTCCGGAAATTTTATTTCTCCATTTAGTAATAATGTCGCTTTATTATTATCAGATGTAAAGCTTTTGTTTCTTGAAAAGCTTGCCAGTTGAAAGAAATCCTCTGTCTTTTCTTTGCTGCGCAACAAAGTGTTGTGTGAGAGGGTGGCTGCCCTTTGTTCAAGTTTGGGGAACTCTTGCTCGTCTATTTCTAATTTCTTACGATAGAGTTCTCTTTTTCGATAGTTTAAGCCAACACTAAAATATAAAATAATCCCAAATACCGGAAATGAGAACACCAGTAGCAAATATGCAAGTGCTTTACTCGGAGTTTCGGTGTTTACAAGAATGCTTATACATACAACGATAAGAACAAGGATATAGAGAATTAAAATGTAAATGGGCATGGTGTCATTGTTGTTGGGTTAAAAAAATAGTTTGAATCGTGAGCTATGTAACTTAATGGTTAGTTTACTCCGGGTTCAAACTACTTTAATTTTTCAATCTGTTCTTATTAGATGTTTGCTTATCTTTTTATGCTGTTATATTCCTCCCAAAATAAGATCCGTGCTTCATCTAATTTAGCCCTTGTTGTAGCCGAAATTCTCTCCCAGTTCTTGTGGATTTTCCTCATCTTATTAGACAAAAACAAGTTGAATATTCCACTCGCAATGAGTGCCAATCCTGTCCAAATAACTAATGTCATGCCTCCAATAGCAGGGTTCCGAATTAATAAAAATGCAAAAACAACACCTAATATTCCGAGGAACAATGAAAATCCCCATCCCGGCACGCCAAAATCTTTTAAATCAAAAGCAGAGCCAATTGCCCAAAATGAGTGCAGCATCAACATGAAGCCAACATAAAGAGGCAGAGTGACTGCCGAAATTGCGGGATTAGCAATGAGCATGATACCTACTAAGGACGTGAAAATTCCCAGTGCCAAAGTCCAGCCCCAATTCTCCATTACCTTTCTGTTTGCCATTGCAAAAGTAATTTCCATGATGCCCGAAATAAGAAAAGATATACTAAACACTATTGTGAGTGCTACATAAGACTGGACCGGAAATGTAAATGCATAAATACCAGCTGCTATAAATATCAACCCAATGATAAGGTGTAGATAC
Source organism: Dysgonamonadaceae bacterium (assembly GCA_028696875.1). Taxonomy (GTDB): domain Bacteria; phylum Bacteroidota; class Bacteroidia; order Bacteroidales; family Dysgonomonadaceae; genus UBA2632. The sequence goes on along the minus strand of JAQVGF010000028.1, from coordinate 15,437 downwards.
CAATGTTTTACCGACCGTTTAATTTGTTTCAAAAATTGATTATTCATAATTTAATTGTTTGTATTAAATTTTTGCCTACTCTGTTAAGTTTTCGGCTTCCCCTCTATCTTGTTTTAACGTTTGGCAGTATCAATAGTTGTAAATTGGATAAATCTTTTAGTAACGGCAGGGGGGTGGAACTGTACTTTTGATTTGAGTCGGAAACCTCTTATTGCATAATGTATATGAGAAACCCAAAGTACCGGTAAACAATAGAGTTAAATTGGATTTATTTTCAATTTACTGCGAATAGATTCCTTAATAGTAACAAACTTATACCTTAAAATCCATAACTTCAATCTTCTCTACTCCACTGCATAAATATAACTGTCATTGTTCCCAAAAAATAAGTGAAAGTAAGAGTGGTTTCATCTCATTAATCTTTTGATAATGATTTGTTGATTTCATGGAATGATGAGTCTCATTTTCATGTTTGTAATCATTGAGCCATAAGGTTTATATAAAGGAACAACTCAATTATTAATCCATCGCACAACTAATAATCCAACACCAATTGCAATTCCAAAACTTAAAAACGTACCAATTAGAACATATTCAGTCAGTTTCCTATCTTTCGACTCTTTCAAATCGCCAAAACGGAAGACTGATTTAGCGGCTAATAGAAAACCAATTGCTTCCCAATGCGATGTGAGTATAAATGTGAAAACAAACAGTCTTTCCAATATGCCGATGTATTTGCCTGCTTTGCTCAATGATTCGTCACTGCTTGTGTTGAGAGCTTGAGACCAATTGGATAACAATACTTGTATAATAATGTTGGAAACATAGGTGATGAAAAGTAGGGAGGTAACAAAAATCCATAAGTAGTCGTTATTCATCCAAAAATTCAAATTCAGATCGGGTCGAAAGAAAATTAACCAAACCACTACAATGCTTAGTAGATGAAGTAGCTGATCGATTATAAACCAACGTGTTTTGGTGTTTTCTTTTTGGAGGTATATTTTCAGACTGTCAACTATTAAATGCGTAAACATTAAGATGAGAGCAATCAACCAATAATTTATGTTCCACAAAACTAATATCACTAAAACACCATGCAGCAAAGTGTGTAAATATAATTTTATTGATTTTGCTTTGTTCGCTTCTTTATCTATGACCCACGATTTGGATTGAAGCAAAAAATCTCCTGCTAAGTGGGCAAGTATCAACTTTACCAGTATTATCATAGCAATGATTTTTTAATTTTTTGGCGATATATCTCTTCAATTTCCAATATCTCATCCACTTTGGCTCTGCTCCATCTGCCACTTACCGAGTTTTGTTTTATTCCCAGTTTTTTGCCAATCTCTTCTTGGGTAGCTTCGGGGTGATTCAAAACAATCTCCATTAATTCCGCTGATGATACCGACCAACTATCCATTATTGTGCCGGCTAATTTTAAGTATAAATTCATCTCCTTATCCAATTCAGACCACGGACTTTGGATGGCTAAGTTGATCTTTTCTTTTTTAAGCTTTTCAAACTTATCTCCGGCGTTCACAAACGCCGGTCCGTTGCTTTCGGAAATACGTGTGCCGGAAAATGTTTTTTCGCCTATACCAATTGACATTCTAACATCAATAGCACCCGATTTTTTAATCAGAGATTTTATCTGTAAAGCCCTTTTCAACGCGACTTCAGGATCCGAAATTTCAAGTTGAAAAAAATCGCCCCACACCAATTCCCATTGCTTGGGTGTTTTGCCCCATCTATTCAATAAAGCTTTCAGTGGCTGCAACCATTCTTCTTGATTGCTCAGTTTGCGCGATGCAATGATATCTCCTTTTATTACTGCTATCATGTTGTTAGTGTCATTAGAGTGGAATACAATTCAAAGTATCTTTAAAATCGATGATAATTGAATATATCGTTTATATCGACGATAATTGGGATTATCGTTCAAATCGACGATAATCGAAAATATCGTTTAAATCGACGATAGTTTGATTTATCATTTAAACAAACGATAAATGAATTTGTTTAAATGTTTGTTTGAACCCTTAATTTATTTCCCCTCCACCTCGTTTGTAACGAGGGAGTTATTGGTCAATAGTTTGCAACAATAAAATCAACAATTCAAACATTACTTTTCCTCCTCAATTATTCTCTCTTTCCTCCATAATTGGTAGCTATTTACAAGATTTTGCCAAAGTACATATGCTCCCGGTCCAATCGAAGCAATTGGGTTTAGATAAGTTTGTGTGAGCCAAATGGCAAGAACGGTGTTTTTTTGTCCCAAACCTTGTCCTCCCGATACGGTTCGGTTAAATTTAGCACCAATTCTTCGTCCCAACCAAAATTGCAACAAACAAATGATTAGCGCAGTGCCGGCAATTACAATTTCCAATGTATGCGAACTATTGCTCTGAATGCTGATGAACATGGTTACTCGGCTGATAACAATGGTAAGGGCTATCGCCCACAAATAGAAAGAGACAATTTGTGCAGATCTTACTTTAAGGTGTGATGCCGGACTTACTTTTTCTAACACTAAAGCAAGAATAAAAGGAAGAATCAGCACCGGCAATACTTTTTTGAAAATTGAAAGAACGGAAGGAATAAAGGCAATGGATTCGGCAGAAGTATCTCCAATGAGTGCAAGAAATAGCGGGGAGAGCAGACCAATTGATAAATTGCTGATAAATGAGTATGCTGCGATGGTAGAAATGTTGCCGCCCAAAAGCCCGGTAATAATAGGCGCTGAAGCTGCTGTGGGCGCAAGCACGCACATCATGGCAGCTTGTGCCAAAGTAATATTGAACTTAAAAAACAGAAGGTATACCAGTATACTGCCTCCGTATTGAATGCTTAATAAAATATAGTGAAACTTTGTGAGACGAATGTCTCGCAACAGTATACGACTGTACGTTATAAAGAGCATTATAAAAAGCAGGTAAGGAATAAGTGGTGCTAAAATAGCTAACTGTTTGTAAAAAAACACACCAATTATCATTGCTATCGGAAGCATGTATTGTCGCAGTAGTTGTTGCACAACTTAATTATTTATAATAATCGGAAGGACTGTCGGAGTTTTCCGGTTTTCTGTTTTTATCGCGATAATTAATATCGATGAGGAGCTGTTTTTTGTGGATAACAAAATCGGTAATAAACTTCTCAATCTCCGGAAGAAAGTCGGTCATTGGATATTCCGACACTTCGTGTCCGCTTCCTTCCATGGAATAAAATTGATAGGGATATCCATTTTTTCTAAATTGCTTTGTCAGTGTATTAGAACCGAACATGCCAATATGAAAGAACCGGTTGTTGTTATAAGGAACCAATTTATCGGCACTTCCATGAAAAAGTAGGGTAGGAGCAGGTGCAATGTTATAGGTTGGAGTTCCTTCGCGACTAAAAATGCCACCCGAAAATGCAATTACTCCTGCATATTGAAAAGGTGTTGAAAGGGAATATGTAGAGGATTTATTGTTTCGTTTTTCGTAATCGGCTTGCAGAACTGTCAATGCTCCGGCACTAGATCCGCTAATGATGATGCATGCGGTATCAATTTTAAACTCATTGGCATTTTGCAGCAAGTAATCGGTGGCTGCGTATAAATCTTCTACCGACATTGCAATTGCATTTTCCAATGGTTTGAAGTTGAAAACAGAAGGAGCTTTTTCTCCTTTCATACCCAACCGATAATCGATGGATACCACTGTAAAACCTCTGTTTGCAAAATAATTGAAGTAGTTTCTGTATAATTTATCATCGCGTGTGCCCTCTTTAAATCCGCCACCAAAAACAAACAATAAACAAGGTTGCAACGTGGTATCTTTGTCTAAATTCTCTTTGTTGTCTATTCTGTACAGATCCATTTTTAATTGTTGCGACTCACGATTTGCAAACACAAAAGTTTGCTTTGTGGGTGTTTCTGCAAAAAGTAAAAGTGGAAGTAACCACGCTATTAGTATTTTAAAAAGAATATGCTGATTCATAAAACTGGACAGTTATTTTGCGAATGAGAATTAATATAGCTGAAAATAATAGGAGAGAACTATTCTTCTGCAATGAATTTACGAATTAAGCTAACGGTCTCTCTTTTTGCTTTGTCAAAATCGTCGTTCATAACTACTTCATCAAATTGCGAAGCAAAACCCATTTCGTGAGTTGCTTTTGCCAGACGAGCTTCAATAACTTCGGGAGCATCTGTGCCGCGTTTTTCTAAACGATTGCGTAATTCATCTATCGAGGGTGGCATTAGAAAAATACTAAGAGCTTTCTCACCGTATATTTTTTTAATAGCAACTCCACCTACACAATCTACATCGAAAACAACATTGTATCCGAGGGCTAAGATTCGGTCAACTTCACTCTTCAACGTTCCGTAGAAATTATCGGTATATACTTCTTCATATTCCAAGAAGTCCCCCTTTTTGATACGTCGTTTAAATTCATCGGGTGTAAGAAAATAATATTCTACACCATCTTTTTCATCGCCACGTGGCAATCTGCTTGTTGCAGATATCGAAAATTGAAGTTTTAAATCTTTGTCAATCAAATAGCGCACAATCGTAGATTTACCCGTGCCCGATGGTGCTGAAAAGATAATCAATTTCCCCATATTATATTCCCTTTTGTAAGTTATTGTAAATGTATTTATAATACGTTCAGTATTTGTTCTTTTACTTGTTCCAGCTCATTTTTCATTTGCACAACGATGCGCTGCATATCTGAATGGTTTGATTTGGAACCCAGTGTGTTTATTTCGCGACCAATTTCCTGAACAATGAAACCCAGTTTTTTTCCCTGTGATGTGTCTGAATCAATTGTCTCTAAAAAATAATCTAAATGATTAATTAAACGAGTTTTCTCTTCGTTCACATCCAGTTTTTCGATATAATAAATCAATTCTTGTTCCAATCGATTATCGTCATACACCACATTTTCCAATCCATCAAGCGCATCCGTAATGCGTGTTTTTACTTTGTCGATACGTTCTGCTTCAAACTTTTCTAAATTTAATGTCAGTTCTCGTATCTTTTGAATGTTGCCAATCATTACCTGCTTCAAGGCTTCGCCTTCTTGATAACGAAACGCAAGTACATTGGCAACAGCTCCATCAATAGCTTTCTCAATGGCTTTCCACTCAGCTTCGTCCAACTTTTCGGGTTCTTGTTTGAAAACATCGGGCAACTTAAAAAGTATGTTGAACCATTCGTTTGGTTCTTCAATATTGAGTTCAGATGCTAACGTTTTAATTTCCGAATGATAATTTTTCAAACGAGCTATATCAATTTTAATTGTTGCATCTTGAGCAGATTCCTCAATTGTTATGTACAAATCAATTTTTCCTCGCTCCAGAATTTTGGACAAATCATTTCGCAGCGGAATCTCTTTTTCTTTATAAACCAGTGGAATGCGCACATATAAATCGAATTGTTTGCTATTAAGAGACTTTATTTCAACAGATATTGTCTTTCCGTTATGTTTGGCAATCGATTTTCCAAACCCTGTCATAGAATGTATCATTGTTCCTTTTTTTACAAATGTAAGGAAAAAGTGTCGTATTGTGATGATTAGTAGAGAAAAAGTGTGAATTGGGTTGTTGAATGAAGAATATGAAGTGGGTTATGGGGATGTGGGGATATGAAGATAAAGGTGTGAGTGTTGAGGTGCATTTACAATTGAAAAGTGAAAAATGAAAGTTAAAAATATTTCTTTAACTCGGGAGTCTGAGTTACTATTGGATTCCGTACAAGTCCCTCCGTGAGAAAAGAACTTGGACAAAGCGTGAGGTTATAGATGATAGGACATTGCAATTCCAAACCACATTGTTCGTATGTCTAATAGATTTCAAAGTCTTTGAATTTAGCTAAGAAGTATGATTTTGATAAGGTAATAAGGTTGGATTAGCTCGGTTTTCCGACGTTTACTAAGGTTTTTAATTTTTATCAATATAAAAAAAGCACATATTAAATTAAGTCCCGAATTAAACCTTAGTAACATGCAATTAACACCAAAACCCCAACCTTATTACCTTATTTCAGATAGCTTATTGATAGAGTTAACTGTAAGGATTATATATCCATGATTTTTTATAAATACAAATAATAAGGCATTGCAGAGAGGACTTTTTGTAAAATATCACATTTTAAAAAAAAGACATAGGTACCACGCGATACAATCTCGCGGCAGCATGCATAATTTTCGCCAACAAGTTGTTTGGAGATTGAACTCTTTTCATGGTTCCTTTGCATTAATCGAACATTGCGGTTCCAAACCGCACTGTCAATATATTTAGCAGGAGATATAATTGTTTTATTTTATGCACAATGCTGACTCAAGCCGCAATGTGCGTAAAAAATGCGAAAAGCCGCTTTCAAAAGCGGCTTTTCGCAATGTTAATTAAATTTATTGACGGAGGGATTACTCGTTTCCTTCTTCCTCTTCTTCATTAGGAACAATTAATTTGTAACCTTTACCGTGAATATTTATTATTTCGATGTTTGGCTCGGGTCTCAACAATTTACGCAACTTAGTGATGTAAACATCCATGCTACGTGCATTGAAATAGGTGTCTTCTTCCCAAATTTGCTTCAATGCATGATTACGCTCCAAAATTTCGTTGCTGTGTGCCGAAAGCAATGTTAGCAACTCTGACTCCTTGGTGGTAAGTTTTGTTTGTATATCACCAATAGTAAGAATTTGTTTTTGCGTATCAAAAGTCATATTACCAAACTTGTAAAACTGTTTTTCTTTCGACTTTTTACCTTTCACACGACGAATAATGGCTTCAATACGAAGCACCAATTCTTCCATGCTAAATGGTTTGGTAATGTAGTCGTCAGCTCCCGCTTTAAAACCTTCCAGAATATCTTCTTTCATATTCTTTGCGGTTAAAAAGATTACAGGAATTTCAGTATTAATGGTTCTGATTTCCTTTACCAGTGTAACGCCATCTTTTTTGGGCATCATCACATCTACTATACACAGGTCGTATTTTGTCTTTACGAATCCTCTGAAGCCGGCTTCCCCATCGGGGAAAAGATCGGTTTCATAACCTTTTGCTTGGAGATATTCTCTGAGCAACATGCCTAGATTTTCATCATCTTCGGCCAAAAATAATTTTAATTTTTCTTCCATATCAATTTTGTGTTATTAAGGGTAAACTAATTATAAATTTCGTACCTTTACCTAAGTCGCTTTCAGCGCGAATAGTTCCTTTGTGATCTGTTACAATTTTATGTACATACGCTAATCCTAATCCAAATCCTTTGACATCGTGAACGTTTCCGGTTGGAATTCGATAAAAGCGATCGAACACTTTCTTCACATATTCCTTTTTTATACCAACTCCGTTATCTTCTATCGATATAAATAACTTTCCGGCATCATTCCATGTTTTCATCATCAATTTTAGAGGAACATCTTCTTTGCGATATTTTACCGCATTGTCCAATAAATTAAACAGAACATTTGTAAAATGCATTTCATCTATCTTTACGGTAGATTCCTCCGCTTGCAAATCAATATCTAATGTACCTCCATATTTTTCAACTTTCAATACATGCGTGTTTGCCACACTCACAATTAAATCGTTGGCGTCTTTTTCTTTCAATTTTAATGTTGCACGTTGTTTGTCGAACAATGACATTTGCAACACTTTTTCAACCTGAAAGCTCAACCGTTTTGTCTCATCATTTATGACACCTGTAACATGTTTAAACACCTCGGGCGATTTTGCCAATGATGTATCCTTAAGCATTTGTGCTGCCAGGGAAATGGTTGACACCGGAGTTTTTAATTCGTGTGTCATATTATTGATGAAATCGTTTTTCATTTCAGACAAACGCTTTTGTCGGAAAAGAGTAATGATAGTGAAAATAAACGTTATCAAAAGAATTACTGTAAAGATTAATGACGGTACCACAAATGATAATTCACTAAACACATACTCACCTTTTGTAGGGAAATAAACCCTCAAATAGTTCAAACGTGCCGGCGGATCGTTCGGAAACAGAATTTGCGTATAAACCTCTTTCGCTTTTTTTGTAGGATAACCCGGTGTGGAATATACCACTTGATTGTTCGGGTTTACTACCTGAAAGCTGAACGGAACACTTAAACCGGCGTTGCTTAATAATTCTGAGCGAATGTATGCGTTTAATTGTCGGAAGTCTACACGATCCTCAATAGGTTTTGTACTTGCCTGGTTCATAATCTTCAGAATCACTTCATCTTGCAGCGCTTTTTCATGTAAATATCGTTTCGAAAAGGCTTGTTGCAATTCATACGAAGTTTTAGAAATTGTATTTACTCCATGCCCCGGCGATATAAACACTCCGTGTTGAGGATTTTCTCCTGACTCTGTTTTTATGTCGTAATCTATAATCGATTTACTTCCATCGGGATTAGTACCTGTCCAACGTTCTCTTTGTTTTATTACAGTTGAAGATGATCCCGTTTGTTGCGGGCGGGTATAATGTGAGTATTTCTTTTCAGATTCAATTATATCATCTTCGATGTATTGCAAAGTTTGATCAAGTTCTAAATTCCGTGAAACTTGATACAAGCTTCTTTTCACAGATTCGTCGAACTGTTCATTTCTTGAAGCCAAAGTAATTTGTATATATTTGACTTGAAGAAACAGTAATCCTACAAATGCAAAAATCATTACGCCGGCAAGTATCCAAATAGTCGATTTTCTCATACTTTTCTGTTTTACTTACCTTATTGTTTAAAAAATATTTTAAAGAACGTTTCTTATCTCTCATTTTAACAAATGAGTCACCCAAAAGTTTAACATTTATCTTATAATTATCACAATTGGTCGAAACATTTCCTTGTTCTAATGAATTTAGATTGATTTTTAGGTAAAAGGTTTAATTTTATTTGTTCCAATATTACTTTGTATTATTTTGATATTGAGTTGATTGAAATTAATTATCAAAAATAATATCCGCTATTTTCATCAGCTTCAGGTGTGTGATTTTTCTTTCTTCTTTTTTTCATTTTAGGAAAATAAAAAAGGAAGAAATGAGATTTATTTACAAAAAGGACTGTTTCAATAAAATATTTTAGGATAAATGTATCTAAATATTCTCTTGAACGATGCAATATTTTTATTTACTTCTGAAGGAAACATACAACATGTCATTTTTATTTTTAATTTTGTGTAAATCTATTCACAATCCATTTTTTATGAAGAACAACAACACATCATTTATCAATTTCAACAACACTGAAATTGCATTTAGAGGTAAAACTAATACCGATTTGCGTGAAATGCATCTCCTTTTTCGAGTAATGAACAATCCGAAATGGGTGAATATGGGTAAAAAACTTGTAAATATTGCTTTCGCCATTCATTTCCCCATCGAATGGATAGTAAAAAGAACCATTTACAAATATTTTTGCGGAGGTGTCTCCATAGCCGATAGCTCAAAACTGATTGACAGACTGTATGAAAGACATGTGGGAACAATTTTAGATTATGCCGTTGAAGGCGAAGAAAACGAAGAGGTGTTTGATGAGACTTGCAAAGAAATCATGCGAACAATAACTTATGCTCATAATAATAAGAAAACACCCTTTAGTGCTTTCAAAATGAGCGGAATTGGCTCGTTTGATTTAATGGTAAAAGTAAGTAACAATGAACCATTGACAGAATCGGAAAAAGAAAGTCATCGATTGATTGTGAAAAGGGTTGACGATATTTGTAAATTAGGATACGAATTAAATGTTCCGATACTGATTGATTCCGAAGAAACATGGATTCAACCCATGCTGGACAGTTTGATATTGGATATGATGCGTAAGTACAATAAAGAATCAGCTATTGTTCAGAATACTTACCAAATGTATCGTCACGACCGCGTGGAAGTAATTAAGCAGCATCATGCAACTGCTCAAGCCGAAGGCTTTAAGTTAGGATTGAAAATTGTACGCGGAGCGTACATGGAGAAAGAACGCGCACGAGCTGAAGAAATGGGTTATCCTTCGCCCATTCAGCCTAATAAAGAAGCAACCGACAGAGATTTTGATGAAATTATTCGTTATTTTGTAGACAATGTTGATACCATTTGGTTTATGGTTGCCACACACAACGAAAAAAGCACACGATTATTAGCAACATTAATTGAAGAACGCGGCTTACCGCGTAATCATCCTCATATTTATTTTTCGCAGCTCTATGGAATGAGCGGTCATTTGACCTATAATTTAGCAGAACAGGGCTATAATGTTGTAAAATACGTTCCGTATGGAGCAGTTAAAACAATGATTCCCTATCTGATTCGTAGAGCAGAAGAGAACAGTTCTGTAACGGGTCAATCCAGCAGAGAATTATCTTTAATAAAAAAGGAAATAGAACGGAGAAAAAAAGATAGAGATAAATAGTTTAGTTCTTCAGTGAACTCTTTTGTCAATAACCAAAAAAAAAGCTATTGTGTATTCATAAGTCGAGACTCGAATTATGAATACACTCTGAAAAGACACAATTGCTGATAATTAGGCTTTTTCTACCCTCTGTTCCTAAAGGGAAAAGCTTAATTATCAGCAATTAGCTAAAGTTCTCTTCAGATTATAAGAGTAAAAAGTAGGGACTCTGACTTTTCGGAGTGGACTAAATCACCCTACCAGCAATAATTTCGCTTCACTTTACTTCCCAAATAGTACTTGAAGACATTAAAAACTCTTCAAACGAACGTTTTGGGGTTTTTGCCTGAACTGCTTCTATCTGCTTTTCGTGTTCCTGCTCGTAGGTTGGTGCTTCTACATCACGTATTACCCCCATTGCTACCGGTAATTTATCTCCTTCTAAACCCATAAGCGCAAGCTTCAATTGCAAAACGTTGTCTTCGCACGTGGCATCGTGAACAAGAACGTCGTCGAGGGTATATCCATCTTCTCCAATAGTGACAGATTTCAGGTCCCAGCCGTCAATAACGATACCTTTATCATTGTTTTCCCCGAAAATCATTTTCTCACCTTGCGTTAACAAAATGGTGTTTTCCTTTCTCCATGTTTTATCGGTAAGTTTACTGTGAATTCCTTCATTAAATATAACACAGTTTTGCAATACTTCAACTACCGCTGCACCTTTGTGCTTAGATGCTGCCACCAATGTGTTTGTAAGATTTTTTAAATCTACATCAATAGCTCTACCGAAGAATTTTCCGCGTGCGCCAAAGCAAAGTTCAGCTGGTCTGAAAGGGTCTTCAACTGTTCCGTAAGGAGCAGATTTAGCTACAAAACCTCTTTCGGAGGTGGGAGAGAACTGACCTTTGGTCAAACCGTATATTTTATTATTGAATAGCACTATCGTTAAATCAACATTTCTGCGAATGGCGTGAATAAAATGATTGCCACCAATAGCGAGAGAATCGCCATCGCCGGTTGCCACCCAAATATTTAGTTTTGGGTTGGCCACTTTCATGCCGGTGGCAATGGGAAGTGCACGACCATGAATACTGTGCAATCCGTACGTATCCATATAATAGGTCAATCTCGAGGAGCATCCTATACCCGATACCATCACTGTATCTTCCGGAACCAGGTTTAACTCAGCCATTGCTCTGTGTATTGAATTGAGCACGGCATGATCGCCACATCCGGGACACCAACGTACACTATTTTCACTTTTATAATCTTTGGGTTTGTATATCAAGGTTTCAGCTTTTATATCTAATGTTTTTTCCATGTTTATGCCTCCTCTTCAATAATGTTTAAAAACTCTTCAATCAATCGCCATACTAAGAAGGGCTGCCCTGTAATACGATTGAATTTGTGAATATTGAGCCCTTCTATTTGACTATTCAAGTAATTTGCAAACTGACCTAAGTTTTGTTCCGCAACAATAATGCGTGGATACTTTTTCAACACTTCCGCTGTGTTTTTTGGAAGTGGAGCTATAAACTTGAATTGTGTGAATGCAACTTTATGTCCTTTCTCTCTTATTCCTCTATAGGCTTCGAGTAGGTGTCCAAATGTACCACCCCATCCAACTATAAGTGTTTCAGCATCTTTGTCGCCAATCACTTCAAGATCTGGAATATAGTTGGCAATTTTGTCAATCTTAGCTTGACGGGTTTCAACCATCAATTGATGATTTTCACCATCCGATGAAATTGCACCCGTTTTGGAATCTTTTTCGAGACCTCCAACTCGATGCGTAAAGTTTGCCATGCCGGGCGTTGCCCAATACCTCGCTTTGGTATCTTCGTTGCGTAAATAGGGAGTCCATTTACTTTCTCCTGTGTAATTTTGCACATAATTAGGTTTAATTTCAGGATATTCCTCCTTTTTTGGTATTTTCCACGCAGATGAACCATTTGCAATGTATGCATCGGTCAACAAAACTACAGGAGTCATATGCTCCAACGCTATTTTACAAGCCCAAAAAGCACTGTCGAAACAATCGGTAGGAGAGAGTGCGGCAAGTACTGCCACCGGACTTTCGCCATTGCGTCCATACAGTGCTTGATTCAAATCAGACTGTTCACTTTTGGTTGGCAATCCGGTTGAGGGACCTCCGCGCTGAACATCAATCACAACCAAAGGAAGCTCTGTCATCACGGCCAATCCTAAGGCTTCGCCTTTAAGCGCTAAACCCGGGCCCGATGTTGTGGTGACACCTAAATTGCCGACATAACTGGCTCCCAAAGCAGCACAAATTCCGGCTATCTCATCTTCCATCTGAAGGGCTTTTACTCCAAAATCTTTTCGCTTGGCAAGTTCATGCAAAATATCTGTTGCCGGTGTAATGGGGTACGACCCTAATAGTAGATTCACATTGGCTTTTTCTGCGGCAGCAAGTAATCCGTATGCTGTAGCTAAGTTTCCGTTGATATCTGTATAAAAACCTTTGCCATGCTCCACCGCTTCTATTCGGTAGGTTGAAACTTTCAAATGTATGTTGTTCCCGTAATTATACCCATCGTTCAAAACTTTTATATTGGCTTCAACAAGTTTTTGATTTTTCATAAATTTCTGTTCCAATAACTTATCGGCAATTTTCACAGGTCTATTAAACAACCAACAGACTAATCCCAGAGCGAACATGTTTTTGCTGCGCAAAACCGATTTGTTATCCATATCCATATCTTTAAGACTTTCTTTAGTCATGGTAGTAATGGGAACAGGAATTAATTGCAAACTATTCATGCCCAATTCTTCGAAAGGATTATTGGTAACAAAGTTAGCTTTTTCCAGATCTCTTTTCATAAATGAGTCTGTATCGAATATAACGATTGAATCTTTCTTAAGATGATGTGCATTAACTTTAAATGCTGCAGGATTCATTGCTATCAATACATCGGTTAAATCGCCAGATGTATGGATGTTTTTTGAACCGATACGTACTTGAAATCCGGAGACGCCATGCAAGGTGCCTTGGGGTGCTCTGATTTCTGCAGGATAATCAGGAAAAGTAGCAATCTCGTTTCCGAAGACTGCAGAAAGGGTGGAAAATAAGTTCCCGCTTAGTTGCATGCCATCACCCGAATCGCCCGACAATCTAATTGTTACTTGGGTTAAATCTTTAACTACAGTTTTTTTGTCCATTTTTTTTGATGAGTAATTTTATGTGAGGTTTTTAATGATAGGAAGGTTATGAGGATTCTGTGAATTTGTTTATCAAAATAAATTTACTTCTTATGCAAAGTAAGGAAAGTATTTAATAACGAACAAGTACTTTAAGATAAATAATCTTGGCAAAGGATAATTGTTTGGTTGTAAGTCATAAGTCGTAAGTGGTTAGTTGATGAGTGATGAGTTTTTAATTCGTAATTCGTAACTTGTAATTAATCTGACTAACTAATGCGCCGAATGTGAGCACCTAATTTATTCAGACGAATATCAATATCTTCATATCCTCTGTCAATTTGCTCAATGTTATGAATCACGCTTTCACCCTCGGCTCCCAATGCTGCAATTAACAGAGAGATACCGGCACGAATATCGGGAGATGTCATGGTCATTCCTTTAAGTTTTGATTTACTGCCTGACCCGATAACCGTTGCTCGATGTGGATCGCACAAAATGATTTGTGCACCCATATCTATCAGTTTATCCACAAAAAAGAGACGACTTTCAAACATTTTCTGATGAATCAAAACGCATCCTTCTGCTTTTGTAGCCAACACAAGCAACACGCTTAGCAGATCGGGAGTTAATCCCGGCCATGGTGCATCAGCAATGGTAAGAATTGATCCATCAAGAAATGAATCGATGGTGTACTTTTCTTGTTTTGGTACGAATATATTGTCACCAATTTGTTGTACAGCAATGCCTAATCGGGAAAATGTTTGAGGGATGATTCCCAAATGTTCTATTGAGGCATTTTTGATAGTAATTTCCGAACCGGTCATGGCCGCTATTCCTATAAAACTACCAATTTCTATCATGTCAGGCAGTAATGTATGTGTACAACCCGAAAGTTCTTTTACTCCTTTTACACGAAGTAAATTTGAACCGATACCTCCAATGTTTGCTCCCATGCTTACCAGCATTTTGCTCAGTTGTTCAACATAGGGTTCGCACGCAGCATTGAAAATAGTAGTTTCTCCTTCTGCAAAAACTGAACTCATCAATAAATTGGCAGTTCCTGTAACGGAAGCTTCATCAAGTAACAAGTAATTACCTACAAGTTTTTTTGCTGATAACAGGAATAGCTGCTTCTCTTTGTCGAATCTGAGATTTCCTCCCAGCTTGACAACTCCATTGAGATGTGTGTCCAATCGGCGGCGACCAATTTTGTCCCCACCGGGCGTTGGTACGATGGCTTTGCCAAAACGTGATAACAAAGGGGCAATCAGCATAATTGAACCACGCAATTCACCACAACGTTCCACAAAATCATCCGATTGCGTGTATTCAAAATCAATATTGGCCGCGCAAAAAGAATAACTACCCTTCTTTATCTTTTTTACGTTAACACCCATCTTTTCCAACAAAACAATGAGATTATTTACATCCAAAATGTTGGGGATGTTATGGATTGTAACTTCCTCGTTTGTGAGCAGTGTTGCACAAATTACTTGAAGGGCTTCGTTCTTAGCCCCTTGGGGCATTATTTCTCCTTGTAATTGATAACCACCTTGAATTATAAATGAAGACATGTTGTTTTATTTGATAATTGTTTTTTTGTGATTTCGTTTTTTCGTAAGCGATACCAAACATGATTTTTGTTTTTAATATCACCTTTTTAAAGATTTTGGAGATGCAAGTGTTATGTCTGCGAGCATCTCAAGTACGTCCCTCGCATTCCGCCGAATCTCGTATCCAGCGAATGGCATTAAACGGGAAGGTGTAAGGCCAGTTCCTACAATCCAACCACAGCCTTATACCTTCTAACTTTTAATTCTTAACTCTTAACTCTTAACTCTTAACTCTCAACTCTTAACTCTTAACTCTTAACTCACACCACACACCACACACCACACACCACACACCCC
>JAQVGF010000027.1:2905-20972 GCA_028696875.1 Dysgonamonadaceae bacterium | reverse complement strand
GCGCTTTTCACGAAGATTGTGTCAACATTATTATGAAAGATTTGATCAAACTGATGAATCCAAAATATATTGAAGTAGTTGGAATATTTACGCCTCGCGGTGGAATCAGCATTTATCCTTATTGTAATTATGGTCGGAAAGATACACCATTTGAAAAAATGGCAAAAGATCGGTTGTTTAATCGTTCATTTGATGCGAAGTAATTTACTCTTTTTTGATAATTGAATATTATCTCAGATTTCCTAACAGTTTGCATAATCTGTTAGGAATGAATTAATAATGGCACCTCATAACTCACAACTCTTTGTCATTTCGACCAAAGGGAGGAACCTTTTAAAAACTCTGCAATTTTGATGAGATGCTTCTCTGCGTTCTGCATGACAGTAAACTCTCAACTTATCAACACATCCCACACCACACCACTTTACCTTATTCTCACTTCTTCTGTAAAAACCTCACCCAATCAATATGCATCTTGGCTGGCAAATCTTGTTCGTTTACAGGTCCAACCCAGCTTCCACCCAATTGCATATCTATGAGGATGTAAAACTCTTTATCGCCGAAAGGAAACTGACCACTTTTATCGGTTTCGATTCGAGGATATGTGAATGTATGCGTGTCGTTCACAAAAAAGCTAACTGAATCGGGATAGAGTTCAACAGCGTAAACATTGTAGTTATCCGGTTTTATGTGTGCCACAATACCCGATTTAGGATTATCCTTTATTCCCTGATTAACAGTGTAGTCACTGTGAACTGTTTGATAAATATAGTTATCATCATTGAGTCGCTCCATCATATCAATCTCGCCGCCATGTGGCCATTTATCGTCTTTCGGCAGCAACCAAATGGCAGGCCATGCGCTTCGCGCTCCAAAAAGCTTAGCTTTTACTTCAATCCGCCCGTGACCAAAATGCATTTTATCTTTTGTGTAAACACCACCGGTAATATATGGAACGGAATCGTTAGGTAGAAAGGTGTTCTTTTTGCCTTTTAAAATAAGATTTCCGTTTTGCACTTCATAAAGTCCATCGTAATCACTCATATAATTGTTCCAATCACTTTTACCTCGCGGTATTTTTGACCAATATTGTTCCAACTTGGTGGAATCCTCAAAATTTTCTTCCCAAACTACGGTATAACCATTCTCCGTTTCTGTTTGAGTACACGATGCGAAAATGCAAAGTGCTATTGCCAACAGACTCATTCTAAGTAAATTCATAATTTCTTTTTTATATTTCGTACTGCAAATATACAAAACGAATTGTATTAAAAAATTATTGACGACCGTTTTTTGTTTTTAAAGTGGTAGAATAGAAATTATAAATCTACTCTTGCATGACCTTATGGCAGTATAAAATAGTTATTAATCTAATAAAAATCAATATGTACGTCAATATGTCATTAAAACATACGGTTTCAACCTATTTATTGAGTGGCATATATTTTGTCCATTATCTAATGGAATCGACAAACAGATCGATATACTATTAATAAGAATTACAAACAAAATAATTAATCATTAATTTAAAGAAAGGAAAATAATTATGTTACCAATTAGAAGAACGCAAAACTGGTTACCGGGTATTTTCAACGATTTTTTCGGTAACGAATGGATGGAAAAGGTGAATCCTTCCAATCCTGCAGTGAATATTTTGGAAAATGAAAAAGGATTTCAAGTAGAAATTGCCGCACCGGGAATGACAAAAGAAGATTTCAATGTAAAAATTGACGATGATAACAACTTAGTTATATCGGTAAATAAAAAAACTGAAACCGAAGAACGCGATGAAGAGAAAAGCTATTTGAGACGTGAGTTCTTTTATTCACATTTTCAAAGATGCATGATTTTACCTGACACCGTAGACAGAGAAAAAATTAGTGCAAAAGCAGAAAACGGAATCTTAACGATTGATATTCCAAAGCGTGAAGTAAAAGATGAACCAAAAATTGAAAAAACTATTGAGATAAAATAAACTCATAGTGATTTAACTATTTAGATTAAAGAAAATGAAGCGTAGCAAATTTAATAATTTGCTACGCTTTTTTATTATCTCTAAAATGAAGCTTATCACCTTAAATTGATTTTGATGATTACTAATCTCGAAGAGATTGTATGTTTATAGAACAAAAAAGTTGAATAAATGGTGCGACCACGACGTGGTCGAATGTTTATGTGAGTAAGAGTGCTATAAACATATGACCACTTCGTGGTCGTAAAATGCAAACTCAGAACTCATAACTTCGTCATTGAGCGGAGTCGAAGTGGGGTCACTGAGCGGAGTCGAAGTGTCTATTCTTCACATATTTTTCCAACCATTGATCTTGCTCCCACAACAAATGCAACACATTTTCTTTGGCTGCATAGCCGTGGCTTTCTTTTGGCAAGATTACCAATCGCACGGGCGCACCAAAACTCTTAAGCGCTTGGAAATAGCGTTCGCTCTGCATGGTGTGCGTGCCGGAGTTGTTATCGGCTTCGCCGTGAGTTAGCAGCAAAGGTGTCTTCATTTTATGTGCATTCATAAAAGGCGACATCGTGTTGTACACTTCAGGCGAAGTCCAATAGTTACGTTCTTCACTTTGGAAGCCAAAAGGAGTAAGTGTACGATTGTATGCTCCGCTTCTTGCAATACCTGCAGCAAACAAATCAGAATGAGTTAATAAATTTGCAGTCATAAATGCACCGTAAGAGTGGCCGCCAACCGCAACGCGATTTCTATCAATATATCCAAGTGAATCTACAGCATCTATTGCCGCTTTGGCGTTCGCCACAAGTTGATCCACAAAAGAGTCGTTGGGTTGAGTATCTCCTTCGCCAACTATTGGAAATGCGGCATCGTCCAAAATAGCATAACCGCGCGTAACCCAATAAATAGGGTTTCCGTATGACAGATAAGTAAACGAATTCGGGTTAGTTGTGTTTTGCCCTGCACTGCTTTTATCTTTAAACTCCGTTGGATAAGCCCACATAATCATCGGAAGCTTTTCCTTTTTTGTTTTATCATAATCAGCAGGTAGATAGAGTGTTCCGGTAAGTTCAACACCATCGTCACGTTGATACGTAATTACTTCTTTGTGAATATTGGCAATACTTTTAAATGGATTCTCGAAAGAAGTAAGCGACAGAGGATCTTTTTTATTATTTATGTTCTGAATGTAATAGTTGGGGTATTCCGTTTTCGATTGCATACGCGTAAGCACAGTTCCTTTTTTAATATCGATAAACGAATAGAGATCTTCAATTTTATCAGTATAAGGCGACGTATATAATCTTTTCTTTTTCAACGTCTTTAAGTTAAATTCATCGATAAACGGGAATTGTCCATTGGCACTGTATCCGTCACCAAACAAATAGATGTTGTCTTTTTGCAGTGTGAGCACATATCTGTCCATATCGTTTCTCTCCATATGTGGTGATCCCGGATCGCTATAAACATCCTGATAATTACGATCTGTAATAACTTTTGGCTCAATTGAGCTATCGGAAGGATTAAAAACATACGTTTTCTGATTCCTTGTATTCCACCAGCGATCTATGAGCAGTGCATACTCTCTGTTTCCCCAATAAATACCGCCATAGCGATTGATAGTTTTTGTCAAAAACTGAGGAGTGCCTGTAAAAGGAGCACTCAGCTGAAATACTTCGTCACGAAAGGGAACTTCGTTGGCGGGATCTCCGCCGTCAAGAGCTTCCACCCAATAAAGCGTAGCCGGCTCGTCTGCTCTCCACGATATGTTTCTTTTCCCGGTTTCGGTTGCCATAAAGCCTATTGGCAAATTCTCCAACAATGGTCTTTTATGAAATTCTGAAACCAGTTTTCCCTCTGCCGTATAAATATCTGTTTTCGATGAAAACAGGTAATAAGGCACCAAATATGAGTAGGGAGGAGTAAGAGTTGTTATCAGAACATATTCTCCATCGGGAGAAAAAGATTGACTTTGATGCAAACCTTCCTCTTTCCATTTGGTTTTAGAGCCATCCAGATTTATTTTGTAAATCTCGGAACGCATCAATGTTTCAAAATTAGTCTCGTCGGTTTTATTTTTTAATAAATCCTGATACGTTCTATTTTGCGAGATTTGACCATCGCTGGTTGTTACAATTGGACCGCTTGGTAAAGTCTCTTCTGCTTTAATCAACTCTTTTCTATTCTCTGGAAGAGTTTTTACAAGTAATGATTCACTGTTGCGAAACCAACTGTATGGTACTCCGGTGTTGGCATTAAGTACGGCTTCGGTTAACTTGGTAGCTTGAAGTGTGTTTAGATCAACTACCCACAACTCCACTCCTTCGTCCACAGTATTGGTAAACGCAAGTTTTGTTTCATCGGGCGAATAGGAAGTGTGCGTTATACGCGCATTTACCGGCAAATTGGAAATTTGGCGGAGTTCTGCATCTTTTAATTTCTTATATTTTATGTTTGTATAAAAATTTGTTGTGCTTGAGATATTGGTTTTCGGATTAATGCGCAATCCGGCTAATCGCATTTCGGGTTGATTCAGATCGTTGAGCGATTTAAATGCATCGCGATAATAAAAAACCATTTGTTCTTTTTTGCTATCAATTGAAACAATGGGAGCTCTTTCCACATCAACCAATTCAAGAATTGATGCAGGCGGTTTTTGATACTCAATATTTTCTTGCGAATAACCACTAATGGCTGATGTCATACACATGAGGCTTAATAAAATTTTTTTCATAATCTTTTTCTTTATGTTTTTCAAAGACTAATTATTCTGTTTTAAAAATATGGACGAAGATGCCTGTGCCGCCGGCATCACAATCATATCATTTATATTGACATGCGACGGACGTGAAACTGCGAACCAAATACATTCGGCAACATCGTTCGCAACGAGAGGTTCAAAACCCTGATAAACCGTTTTGGCGCGATCAGCATCGTTGTGAAAACGAACAAGCGAAAACTCAGTTTCAACTGCACCGGGACAAATCTGCGTTACTTTAATACGATGTTTCAACAGATCCATCCGCATACCTTTTGAAAGTGCATCCACGGCATGTTTTGTGGCACAATATACATTCCCATTGGGATAAACTTCTTTCCCGGCAATAGATCCAATATTAACAATGTGTCCTTCAATTTTGTTTTCTTTCATTAGTTGTGCCACTTCATACGACACGTAAAGCAATCCTTTAATATTTGTATCAATCATTCTGTTCCAATCATCCGAATTGCCATCGTCTATGGAATCTAACCCGGCTGCAAGGCCGGCATTATTAACCAGCACATCTATCTTTTTCCAGTTGTCGGGCAAATTCGATAGGTTTTCTTTTACCTCTGTTTCGTTCCTAACATCGAAACAGAGTTCAAGAACATGTGTGGAATTACTTTCAAGTTTTTCTTTTAACGACTTTAACCGATCGGCACGTCGTCCGGTAATAATTAAATTGTATCCTTTCTCGGCAAGCATCTTGGCAGTGGCTTCCCCAATACCCGATGTAGCACCTGTAATTAGAGCAGTTTTCTTCATTTTAAAGTGTTTTTGAAGTAATAATAATATTTCTTTCAAAATTAATCGAAAAAAGTCAGATAAACCATTTTATTTGACACCAAACAAACATAATTATATATATATTTGTAAATAGTCTCTACAAGAAAAGACAAATAGAGTGATAGAATCGAAATTAGAGGAGATTTGTATTCGATAATATGAATTCAGAAATTGAATCTTTAATTTCGAATTCTTCAACTTACGACTACAAGCCAAAAGCTCATGTCTGAAAACCTATAGCTAATAGCTTTTTAATAGATTTATGTATCAATGACTCAAAAAGCAGCAGTTCTCTTGCAGATACCAAATAAGTATAATTTAAAAAAATGCAATTATGGACTTAGTAACAATCAAAACATTCAATTTTCCATCGGAAGTATCCGTGGTTCAATCGTTTTTAGAGATGGAAGGCATCACCGTTTATCTTAAAAATTACGTTGCGAGTCAACTCGCATACTCACTTGGCGATATTGATATGCAAGTGAGTGAGGAAGATTATGAAAGAGCCAAAGCAGCACTTATTGAAGGTGGATTTTCTCAGCCCGAAGATTTTTATTAAAAACTGCACTTTCTACTTTACGTAATTATTCAATTTAATTTCAAATGATGAAAATAAACAACATTCAATACAAATACATCTTAATTGGCTTCTTGGTTTTGGTGGGACTGATATTTTTTAAAGAAGCCAGACCTTTTTTGAGTGGCATTTTAGGCGCATCCACTTTGTTTGTGATGATGCGTAACCAAATGGCTTATCTCACCGAAAAGAAAAATTGGAACCGCCATCTGAGTGCTTCTCTTCTTTTGGTAGAGGCATTATTGCTTTTTTTAATACCACTTACAGCTTTTGCTCTACTGGTAGTGGATACATTATCGGGGATCGAATTTGACACACAAATAATTTTGTCACAAATTGAAGGTTTCATCAATATGATTGAAGACAAAACAGGTTATGATCTAATTTCTCTGGATAATTTAGCATTTCTTCCAAAATTGGGCGGAACAATGTTGCAGTTTTTGGCAGCAAGTACCTATTCATTAATATTAAATAGTATTGTGGTACTGTTTATCCTCTATTATATGCTTTACAATTACAGAGAGTTTGAACGTGGTTTTAAAGAAATACTTCCTTTTCGCGAAGAGAACAAACAAATCCTTGCCGACGAAACCAAAGAAATAATTCGTGCTAATGCCATTGGGATCCCTGTATTGGGAATCATTCAAGGAGTTTTTGCATATGCTGGCTATCTCATTTTCGGAATTGACAGACCAATTCTTTTTGCGGTACTAACAGCGTTTTCAACTATTTTGCCCGTTATTGGTACCATGGCTGTATGGGTGCCATTGGGCATTGGCATACTCCTTTCGGGTGATATCATAACCGGAATCATATTTTTGTTGTATGGTACTTTTATTATTGGAGGAGTTGATAATGTTGCCCGTTTTATGCTTCAAAAACAGTTGGCCGATATTCATCCGCTCATAACTATTTTTGGTGTCATTCTTGGTTTACAAATGTTTGGATTTTGGGGAGTTATTTTTGGACCACTGCTTCTCTCCTATTTCGTTTTGTTTTTCAATATGTATCGTCACGATTATATTCCGGGATCAAAAGCAAGACCACGTGTTACTACGAAATTGAAATCGAAAGTATTGCCTAAATATCACAATAAGAATCAGAAGACGTAAGAGTTAAAAGTTCGTGAATTGAAGAATTGGTGCTGTGTTGATTTTTTATACAAACGTAAAAGAGAGATTGCACTGCAACATCCCCGCTCGATCCCTTCTGCGAATAGATCTATATTTTTCTATAATACAATGTTATGATAACCTCAGAATCGTAGATAATCTTTGCAATAAAAGTTTCAAAAACAAAGGGTTTTCCCAGCAGACAATAAGATAGAGATAATATTAAAAACTGATTATGCTATTCCCTATCGGGTTTTTTTTAAAGAGCTTAAACCACCCCTAAAAATCTTTTTGGAATAATAATATTTTGTTTTCATCTTGTAACGTGCTGACTGTGTTTCATAAAAAAAACAGATATGAACTTGATTTTCTACAGCTTGCCGAGCGAAAATTGGAGGTTTAGGGTAAAAAGTAGAGAGTTTGATTTTTCGGAGTAGCCTTAATACTAATTCCTAAACTGCAATTGTTAAATCATAGATAGAATCAATACCTCATAGAGCCGTTTATATTTTGAATTCAGAGATAAAATGTGTATCTTTATACTCAATAATTACAAATAAAAAAAATAAATTTTAATATGAAAACAACAGATTATTTAGGTTTAGACACAGGCAACACAAAAAAAGTTAGTGATAAATTGCAAAATCTTTTAGCCGACTTTCAAGTTTATTACACCAATTTACGCGGATTTCACTGGAATGTAAAAGGACGCCAATTTTATCGTTTACACAATGAGTTTGAAAATTTGTATGACGAAGTAGCCGATCAAATTGACGAAATTGCTGAACGCATTTTAATGCTTGGTGAAACTCCATTGCACAACTTTAGCGATTACTTAAAGAAAAACGAAGTGAAAGAATCCGGCGTTGTGAAAAGCGGAGACGAAGCAATGAAGCTTGTTTTGGATTATCTTAAAATTATACTTGCAAAAGAACGTAAAATTGTTGAATTGGCCTCTGAAGTAAATGACGAAGGTACAGTTGACCTTATAACTGGCTATATTGCTAGTCAAGAAAAAACAGTATGGTTGATAGCTTCATACCTTTCATAACTAAACCTTTTAAATGAAAATGAGTCCAAAAGAGCGATACATTACAAGAATGTATCGCTTATTTATTATGGGACAATTCAGAACAAAACAAATTAGATTTTGTTAGAAAATTATTGGCATTGTTTTTGCTTTATAATTATAGCACATATAAAATAACTGTTATATTTGTATTAATTACAATATTACATAACAAGGAAGGATAGATAAATGAATAATAATTTTTCAAAGCGAGTCAAAGACATCATGGCATACAGCCGTGAAGAAGCCGGAAGACTACAAAACAATTATATAGGTCCTGAACATCTGATGCTTGGTATCTTGCGCGATGGTGATGGATTGGCCATTCAGATTTTGCAAGATTTTGATGTTAATCTTAAAAGTTTAAAAGAAAAGATTGACTCCCAGATAAGAGAAGTTCAAGAACCTGATGAAGGAAACAACGAACTGGTTATAAATAAAAACACGGAGAAGGTTTTAAAGATAAGCATTTTGGAAGCACGTCTTACAAAAAGCACTCAAACCGATTCCGAGCATTTATTATTAGCTCTGCTAAAAGACAAAAAAACACTTATAAATTCCATTTTAGGATCGTTTAAAATCGATTATTCCACAACTCTACTTTATGTGAAAAGCATTATCGATGCACGAACAGATGTTTTGGAAGAAGGAGAAGGTCCAACAATGGGACCTAATTTTACGGACGATGACGATGATGAAATGAAAGGACGTTCACCTTCACAAAATCCGATGGGAGGCTCACAAGCGAAAGTTACATCGGACACTCCCGTGTTGGATAATTTCGGAACAGATATCACAAGAGCTGCTCTGGAAAACAGATTAGACCCAATTGTTGGTAGAGTGAAAGAAATTGAGCGATTGTCTCAAATATTGAGTCGTCGTAAAAAGAACAATCCTGTACTGATTGGCGAACCGGGAGTTGGTAAATCAGCAATTGTTGAAGGATTAGCTTTGCGCATCGTTCAGAAAAAAGTTTCGCGCATACTTTTCGATAAGCGAGTGATAGCATTAGATATGGCTTCAATCGTAGCCGGAACGAAATATCGCGGTCAATTTGAAGAACGCATAAAAGCTATTTTGAACGAGTTGTCAAAAAATCCGAATATCATTCTTTTTATCGATGAGATTCATACCATTGTTGGCGCGGGTGGTGCTGCAGGATCATTGGATGCTGCAAACATGCTAAAACCTGCTTTGGCTCGTGGAGAGATTCAATGTGTGGGTGCTACCACTTTGGACGAATACAGAAAAAGCATCGAAAAAGATGGTGCATTGGAACGTCGCTTCCAAAAAATAATCGTTGACCCAACTACTGCAGAAGAAACGCTTCAAATTTTACAGAACATCAAAGACAAATACGAAGAGCATCACAATGTTCGTTACACTGACGAGGCGCTTAAAGCATGCGTTACTTTAACAGAACGCTATGTAAGCGATCGTAACTTCCCCGATAAAGCAATTGATGCATTGGATGAAGCTGGGTCGCGTGTTCATATTTCCAATATTACCATTCCAAAAATTATTGAGGAGCTGGAAGCACAATTGGAAGAAGTGGAACAGCAAAAAAATGATGCCGTAAAAGCTCAGAAATATGAGTTAGCAGCCAGCTATCGCGATAAACAGCGCCAACTATTACTAAAGCTGGAAGCTGAAGAAGAACGTTGGCAAAAAGAGATCAAGGAAAAACCCGAGTTGGTTGATGATCATAAAGTAGCCGAAGTTGTTGCAATGATTTCCGGTGTTCCCGTTCAGCGTATTGCTCAGGCCGAAGGCCAGCGTTTGCTGGAAATGAAAGATGTAATCGAATCGCAGGTGATTGGTCAAAACGAAGCTGTTGAAAAAGTTGTAAAAGCTATTCAGCGCAATCGGGTTGGACTAAAAGATCCGAATAAACCAATAGGTACATTCATGTTTTTGGGACCAACCGGAGTTGGAAAAACTCATTTGGCAAAAAAACTTGCTGAGTTTCTATTTGATTCTCAAGAGAATCTAATTCGAGTAGACATGAGCGAATACATGGAGAAATTCACCGTTTCGCGTTTGGTTGGTGCACCTCCCGGATATGTAGGATATGAAGAAGGAGGACAATTAACAGAAAAAGTGAGACGTAAACCGTACTCGGTTGTTCTGCTTGACGAAATTGAGAAAGCACATCCTGATGTATTCAATATATTGTTACAAATTTTAGACGAAGGTCATATTACAGACAGCCTTGGCAGGAGAATTGATTTTAAGAATACAATTCTCATTATGACTTCCAACATTGGTACGCGTCAATTAAAAGATTTTGGTAGAGGTATCGGTTTTAGTACCGCTACCGATGTTTCCGATTCGGAACATACGCGAAGCGTTATTAGAAAAGCTTTGAACAGAGCTTTTGCTCCTGAGTTTTTGAATCGGGTTGACGATCTGGTTATGTTTGATCAATTAAGCAAAGAATCAATTTACAAAATTATTGATTTGGAACTGAAAGGGTTTTACAAACGTGTAAAAGACCTTGGATTTACAATCGAAATATCAAACGATGCCAAAGAGTTTATCGCTTCCAAAGGATACGACGTGCAGTTTGGAGCAAGACCTTTGAAACGTGCAATCCAAAAGTATTTGGAAGACGAAATGGCTGAAATGATTATTCGTACCAGCGTAACCGAAGGGGACTCCATCTTGGTAGAATTCGATAAAGAAAACCAGAAAATTGAGATGAAAGTAACAAAAGCTATCACCGAAAAGTCTGAATAGACGTTTTGATTAATAGTTTTCAAGATTGAAAATAATTACCGCCTGTTGCTTTAAAAGCAGTGGGCGGTTTTTTTGTTTATAACCAAAATTAAACGATGTCATCGTTTACAATCTCTTGCCAAAGTTTCAAAGTCACGGTTTAATTTCGTATCTCTTTCTGCCAATTTCGTAACTATCGTTTCCGTTGGAGTCAATAGCAACAATAACCGGAAGTTGGTTCACTTTTAGTTTGCGAATAGCTTCGGTTCCCAATTCTTCAAAAGCAATCACCTCAGCACTTTCTACGCAACGCGCCATCAGCGCAGCTGCTCCACCAATGGCAGCAAAATAAACGCCCGTATGTTTCTTTAGAGCCTCCACAACCTCTTCGCTTCGCGATCCTTTACCAATCATCACTTTCAGCCCGTGCTCAATAAGCAAGGGAGAATAAGCATCCATGCGTCCTGCGGTTGTTGGTCCCACAGAGCCGATAGGTTTGCCGGGTTTGGCAGGACATGGACCTGCATAATAGATAGCTTGACCTTCAAAATCGAAAGGCATTTCTTCACCCGCCTCAATCATTTTAAACAATCGTTTGTGTGCAGCATCTCTGCCGGTATAGATAGTTCCCGAAATATAAACCATATCACCGGCTTTCAACGATTTTATTTTTTCATTTGTGAAAGGAGCTTCTAATATAACTTTTTGTTCCATCGTTTTTCTATAATTTTCCTTCTGCATGGCGTGTTGCGTGGCAACCAATATTTACAGAAACAGGCAAACCTGCAATGTGTGTGGCATTTGTGAGTATGTTAACGGCAAGTGCCGTGGTGGTTCCACCAAAGCCGGCTGGACCAATACCCAATTGATTAATTTCAGTTAAGAGTTGTTCCTCTAAGTTAGCGAGTGTATCATTTTTATTCACGTGATCAACAGGCAAAAGCAGTGCTTTCTTACTCAAATAAGCAGCTCTCTCCATTGTTCCGCCAATGCCCACTCCCACAATAATGGGAGGACAAGGATTTCCGCCAGCTGCAGAAATAGTATCAAAAACAAATTTCTTTATGCCCTCTATTCCATCACTTGGCATGAGCATTTTCAACCCGCTTTTATTTTCGCTGCCAAAACCTTTTGGTGCAACCACAATGTGAAAGTCACTGCCGGGAACTATTTCGTAATGTATAATAGCCGGAGTGTTATCGCCTGTATTGGAGCGCTCAATTGGATCACTGACAACCGATTTACGCAAATATCCTTTTGTGTAACCATTTCGCACACCTTCGTTAATGGCATCCTCAATATAACCACCGGTAATGTGCACATCTTGCCCCATGGTAACAAAAACAACGGTCATACCTGTATCTTGACAAATAGGATTCCGCTCTTCTTTGGCAATTGTGGCATTTTCAATCAATGTTCCCAAAATCTCTCTCCCTAAGGGAGATTGTTCTGTTTGAAGACTGCTTTTAAATTTATTTTGAATATCGTTGGGAAGCACACAGCATGCCTCTATGCATAGTGTTTCAACCAATTGTGCAATGTCCTGCGCATCAATTTCTCTCATTTTAACTTTGTCTCTTTAAGAAGTACAATGTGTTTCTGTTTTCCAAATCGTTTAAGTTTCCGTCAATCACTCCAATCAGATTGTAAACGTTTGTCTTAGGATCTTTCATCAACTTTTTCACCAAAGAAAAATTTTCTATCTCCGATGTATTATTGACGTGAAAACGTGCACCATCACAAGGAATGATTTTCTCACCCATTTGAATGTGGTCTTCGTCAAAATAAGATACATCTAAGTTTTGAGACAACATCTCCTGCGAAAGAACCTCAAGCTTATGGAGATCGATGTTGGGTTTTTTATTAAATTTGAGCACAAAGCCATTCCGAATATCAGAACTATAAAAATCGTCAATTAAGACATCAAAGTCTTTCATAAGAACTTGCGCTACTATCTCCTCGGCAGTGTGTGCCATCTTACGAAACGTAAGCGATTTATGCACAATTTCGTAAATACTTTCAGGGATGGGACCAAAGATAGTTGGGCGCGTAACGATGATTTCTTCGCCTATTCCCACAATGATATCGGCATTTATACCCAATGCTTTGTAGAGCAGATTGAAATGTTCTATCACAATGCGGCGGTTCATTTCCAACACTTTACGAACAAAATCAACAATTTCATACATTTGAGTAAAAGCCATCTGAAAGCGTACATCTAAGTGATAAGTTGCCGCATCGGGGATGTCTTGCACCAAGTCTCTTATTTGCATTATTTTACGCGGATTAACTATATCATCATCGTTAGATAATTCAAGTCCGGGAAACATTCCATTTATCAGGCAAGATTTTCCCGAACCAGCATCGCCAACAATGCCAATGAGTCTATCATCGTAATGAAGGTGCTTGTGAGCAATTTGTTCGCCCAAAAACATCAATCGCTCTCTGCCGCGCGGTGCGAAGTATTGAGCCGAAACCATGTACTCTTGTAGGAGGTTGCGCATAGTAACTTAATTGTTAGTTCAAATTGACAGGTTAATTAACACTCTGTCAACAAGTTTAGATTGAAAACTCGAAGTTCATCAATGGTGCGTGTTGTTGAGCACCATACACATCCGTTTCGCCCAAAGCTCCAGAGGGAATGGGTCTTACGATGGTTACCTTTACTGCTTTAGCCGGGTCGAAATAGACCAAACTAATGATGTCTGATTTGGGAATGTTATAAAGCGAAGCAAAGTTATCTTCGTTGATTGATTTGGCTTTTTTCACTTTTTCATACATGTCAAAATCCTTAAAGATAACATCGAAAGTAAGTTCGTATGGTCCTGAGTTTTTACTTCTTATGACAGAAGCAACTTCTTTTAATTTATATTCCATTTCTGTGCGATTAAGATTGTTTATTAAACTCCATATATTCAATTGGGAAAAGATCTGTTGGGTTATCTACTTTCATCAAGTGATATACATTGAACTCATACACTTCTCCCATTTTGCAGTCTGAAGGCGAAAAGGGAAAAGCAAGGTTGCCTGCTGTTGCAATGCGCCCTTCGTATCCAAAATGAAGCATGGTGCTGCGTGCAAAGCCACAAATAGTATCGGCCTGCTCTTGTGTAGGCGCCACAGCTTCTATAATGATCATCAACTCATTGCCGGCTTCTTCTTCTATATGTGGAAACATTCCCATTACGCCATTTTTTCCATATATTTTAAAATCTAAAAAGAAATCGATAAGTCCATAATTCTCGAAGTTGTTCACTACTCTATCCTTTACACTCTGGGTGATGCTATCGATCTTTGAAATCATTATAGGGTCTTTCACCCCGGCAAATGAAATGGTGCGATAACCTACTTTTCGAACCCCTTCTAATTTTACAAAGTACTCATCGGTTGGTACAAATTTACTTCCGCTTACTTGCACTTTGTTCTCATCCAATTGTTTAAACTCGCACTCGTGCAAGTTAATGGCTCCACCCGGTCCTGGAAGAATATAGGGATTTGTTTTTTCGTACAAAGTGTGAGCAGCAATTGATAACGTGGTGCATTTTCTCAATGGCGATAGTGGCTCCAACACAAAATTGTCTTTGCGCAAATAGCCGAACATGCTGTCGCTTCCACTACCTGGAAGTGCTGCAATAGCAGCACATTCCAATATCTTTCCCAGATGTATTGCCAATCCTTTGTTGAATCCTTCTTTGATGGCAAGAGCTGAGAAAACGGATGGGTCGTACGATCTTCCGGCCAATATAACATCGGCACCTTCTTCTAACGCTTTCATAAAAGGCTCTTCGCCCATTTGAGCAACAATTCTCACAGTATTGTCAATCTCTTCTTCCGTTATTTGTTTTGCAGGATGCAAGGGTTCTATATCCCCTTTTCTCAACTTCTCTTTGATGAAATCTTTCTCAAATTCAGACTGTATAATGGCTAATTTAAAAGAGAGTTTCTTCTCCTTCGCAATCTCTTTTATAATATCTAAATTAAATTCAACGTGAGGTCTGCCACCAGAACCACCGGCTGTGCCGATGATAACAGGTATATTTGCTTCAAGAGCGGCAGGAATCATTATCTCCAAATCTCTCTTTACAGAGTTTTTATCCGTAAAAGATTTGCCTGCTCCCAAATAATATGGGCCGGGATCGGTTGATCCCGCATCAACTGCTATTACATGAGGCTTGCGCTTCATTCCTTCTTCAAATGATTCCATTGGGAAACCATATCCCAATATCGCCGTTGGCGAAAGTATTCTTAGTTCATCCATGTTGTATGTTTTGTTTTCTTGTTGCGTCTTTTTTCTGCTAAGTTTATAGTGCGTCTTTCAATGCTAATATACGGCTCATCTCGTTATAGACAATCATATAACCTTCGTCCACGCCCATTCCCGGTTTACCCAAGTATTGTACGGGCGATGTTGCCATAGCAACATGAGCACATACTTCAGCCGAGCGATTGGTTTCATTGCAAGTTCCGCCAATATAAGCCAACATGTTGTGCTCTTTGCAAAACAATACAGCTTCAATTGAGTTGTTGATACCTCCCAAATCGGGTGTTTTAATTTGAATCATATGACCAGCTTTTCCGGTTGTAAAATCTTTGATGTCTTGAAGCGTATTGCACCATTCGTCTGCAACAATCTGAACATTGCTATTTCGTTCTTCAGTTAGTTCTCTAATTTCACGAAGAGCTTCTATTTGAGGTCCTTTACCGTCCATATCCACAGGACCTTCCACTCTCAGTTGAAATGGTTTTGTAATATCTCCCAATTCAACCAGATAGTTAGCTATTGCTTCAAAGTCATTATTGAAAACAATACCCAGTGTTCCGTACACATCGATGTGGATAGCTGGATTATACGCAGGATAAGGTTTTAATTTAATGATTCTATCTCTAAGCCACTCAAGGTATTCTTTTATTTTTTCTCCATTCTTTCCCACCTTTGACTCTACATTGTTGAACAAAGCATGTGGAAGCACATCCACTCCTTTCATAATCATTTTATCGGCATTGAGATACCTATCATCGCCCGATTGAGAAAAAATAGGAATTATGTCCGATGAGATTTCTGTGCCATACTCTTCTGCAATAATTTGAGCCATTACTTTCGATTTGCTTAATGCCACAGCATGCAAGCAAGCTTGCGAAACACCGTAACGAATGGCAGTGTGGTAGGCTTTACCGTCTTTTTTGATATGCTTATCTACCCTATCGGCCATTTCTTTGAAAGTAGTAATTTCTTTGCCTTCATACAAAGGAGCAATCTCTTGTTCAATGATAGGAATAAAATTTTCGGCAAGAAAGAGCGGATCACGACCACCGGCACCTGAATATTGAACCGCAGCACAATCTCCGTGAGCGATAGCTCCGTTTTCTAATATAAACAGAACAGAAATGGATTCACCTGCTTGCCTTACGGATGTAAATCCGGGTGTGACGGGTTCGCCTTCATAGAATGCACCATCGTTCTTTGCACCTGCCTTTATAGCCTTTTGATCATCGAAGAAGAAGCCGGTTTTACCGGGTGCACATACTATTTTTTTAATTTTCATTTTTTTGTTTTTAAAATTGTCTATTAGATTAAGTTAAACATTAATGCTTTTTTGGTCTTCCCACCAAAAACCCCTTCCCAATGGCATACACATCATCTATTACCATTTGAAAACTTACGGGTCTTTTTTCAAAAGCGCCTCTCTGTTCAAGCTTTCTTTTATGGTAATCTTTCAAGTCCTGTGTAAAAGGTAGATTTCCAACTTCAAGCAACCTAATGGCTCCATCATTATCACGTGCCGGCATTACTTTGCCCGCATTGAAACGGCTTGGAGCAAAAGGTACATCAATTACTCCCGCTTCAAAAGCCGCAATGGCACCCATAGCATAATCCCCTTTGCCCAATTCCTCTACTTTATCTAAAATACACTTCATTTCACTCATAATGATTTCGCTTTCTGTAATTACGGCAGGAATCTCCAAGAAATCTTGATCTTTGAGCATCGAGATTACTTGCTTGGTTGCACGCAATCCGGCAGCATTTGCCTCTTTGGTGGGAACTCCCATAGCTTCGTGTGGAGTTTTCACTATCACTTTGGTTACTTTGGCAAGAGCTGCAGCTGCTGCACCCCACGAGATAACACCAAAAGATTTGGATTCATCTTGTGGGAAACCTCCCATCCATTGATGGAAAACAGTTGTTACCCGCACATCGGTGAAACCAAATCTATCTAAATAAGCACGCATAAGAATATTTAAAGAACGAATGGCAGCAACATCTTGAATAAGATTTCCACATTGTCCGTATCCCACAGTTAAGTCCTTAACACCTTGCGTTGCGGCAAGGAGACTTTCGATAATTGCAACAGAATTTGATATGCATGCAGGAATGAGTGTTCCCGTAAGCGGTCCAAATGGTTCGCGGTTGATAGATACGCCTGCCTCTTCATACATACCTACCAATCTGTCGGTATATTGCCAATGAGCAATCGTTTTTTCAAGTGAGTGATTTTTTGAATACGGAATATTGTATGAGATTCCCCCACCTTCGTAAGAAGTAAAACCACCGGCAATTGATATTTCTGTCAATAAACGTGCATCAGGAGTTCCATGGCGCACCTGAACAGGATTCTTGAGAGATGAAGTAACTACTCTGCAAATATCTACCCCATAATTTACTGCCGGAAAACCGTTGAGCATGGAGCGACCGGTTTCTCTACTTTGCGTAATTCCGGCTTCGGCTTCTTTGTATCTGTTCAAGCGGGTATAACTATCAATAGTTGTCGGCAATAAATCAGCTTCGCCTTCATCTTCCAAATACTGAAGCAATTTGATGTGCTCTTCGTGCAGAGCAACACCTGCACGCGGTTGAATTAAGGTGATACCTTCTTTTTTTGCCTTAGCTAATTTATTTCCAAATCTTTTTTCGTTGGGTATCAATTTCTGGTAAGCTACAGTCTCATCAAAGTTTACAAATTTTCCTGTTTTCCATTGACTTAAAACATTTTTACGCTCTTCAAAAAATTGATCGTTTGTGAGCATTGTGTTAGTGATTTCCATTTTATCTGTGTTGTTATTTCGTTATTTCGTTATT
>JAQVGF010000027.1:0-2805 GCA_028696875.1 Dysgonamonadaceae bacterium | reverse complement strand
CGTTGTTTTGGTTTTTTGTAATTGGATATTCTTTATGCAAGGTTACACTTACTACTTACAACTTACTACTATGTTATTTCTCTTTTCATAATAGTCAGAGCTAATTCAGCATCCACAGCACTCAATAGTCCCATAGAAGCAAATATATATTTTCTATCCAATAGATAGTTTGGTTGTTTAGGCTTCAAAAGCATTGGATTTTGTTTGTCAGCTTTTGCTGCATCAAGAATTTTGATTGGGTTTATCGAATTTACCAGAACGCCACCAATACCAATAATTAGGTTCACTTGGGTTAAATCTTTTCCCGAAACAATGTACATTTGTCCAAATGGCGTAAATGTACTTTCCATTTTTCCGACATGTCGCTCAACTGCAATCTTTAATGCATATTTTGCAAGTCCTTCTTCAATTGTTTGATAGATGCTATTTTTTTTCGCAAGCGTGTTGGGCGATGTTTTGCATATCTCAATCCACTTTACAATATCTTTCACGTCTACTTTAATTTCTTCCGATAAAGCATTTAGATCAATTTCATTAGACAAGGAGTAAAGACTATATCGCATACCTAAATCGCCCTCGACAGTACGTTTGTTAAACGGCTCGGGTAATCCTTTGATCATTACATTATCAAAAGTGGGCCGGCCATCAGATATGGAGTAAACATCCGTAGTTGCACCACCTATATCTATTGCCATTAAATCACCCAATCCTTCAGTCTGCTCGGTTCCTTTGCTTAATAGCTCGCATCCGTTTAAAACAGCGAGAGGTGTGGGAATTATTTCAGAGTTCGTGAGATTTTGGATTTTACTGAGTCCTTTGGCATCTACAATTTTACTTATAAATAGCTCTTTTATTTTTTGTTTTGCAGGTTCTATATTAAGTTTATTGAACTCTGGCATCACATTTTCTGTAATCACATAATCTTTTTCTGAATCAGAAAATATTGATTCAATATCAGATGATGCGCTTTTGTTTCCGGCAACAATAACCGAGAAACTTCTATCGATCTCGCACAATTTCTTAGCATTATTAACAATAACTTCTTTGTTACCTCCATCTGTGCCACCACAAAGCAATACTAAATCAGGATTTATATCATAAATTTCAGCTTGTTCCGCTTTTGAAATTTCAAAAGCATACGTTCTCACCACTTTTGCGCCTGCACTTGAGGCAGCCATTTTAGCTGCCTTGGAGGTGAGTTCAGGAACAAGACCCAATGCTACCATTGCGAGTCCACCGGCAGCACTGCTGCAACACAACAGTTGGTCGTAACAAAACTCTCCTATTTTTTCTTCTAATTGATGCAACGCAAAGTTATAACCTTCCATCACATCAGTCTCAATTGTAGTAAATGCAGTTGAAGTACCCACTATTTCAGACTTGGAGGCATCAATAGCAGTTAATTTGGTATATGTACTGCCGAAATCTGCAGTAAGGTATTTCATGTTTTATTTTCCAAAAAGGATATTAAGATCGTTGATAGTAGTTTCTAATTGTGTATTAGGAGGATAAACTTTTGTGAAACCCATTTGCATAAAACGTTCCTCAACATCTTCAAAGTTTTGTTTCCCAACTACAAGATTTCCACCAGCAAGCAAAGGAATGTCTTTTAATCCAGCTTCTTCACATTTATCTCTCAAACCATGGCAGTCTATTTCTCCGTGTCCATAAAGAGAAGATACAAGAATGGCGTCGGCATTGGTTTCAATTGCAGCTTCAATAAACTCTTCTTGAGAAACCATGACACCTAAATTTACTATTTTAAATCCGGCTTCTTCTAAAGCATAAGCTAAGATTTTGTTGCCAACTGCATGTACATCAGCACCTATAACCCCAGTTACTATAGTTTTTTGATTCATAATAAGTGTTTGTAGTATTATCTTTAAATTTATACTACAAAATTAATGACTTTATGAGAATAAAAAAACTTATTGAGGTATATTAATTGTAGGTTACAAAAGAGTTCTAATGGAGTTATGCCCTTCGAGAAGTAGTAGTTTGCTTAAATTTGGGTAATGTGTAAAACAGAAAAACCAGAAGCGCCAAAATTTCGATGATTGCGCAGACAATAAAAGCACCCGAATAATTTAAAGTTTGAATTAAATAACCTACAAGCAGCATACCAAAACCAATACCCAAATCAAAAAAAGTAAGATAAGTAGAATTGGCAGCTCCACGTTTTTCAGCGGCTACTTCGTGATTAGCAATGGCCTGAAAAGTAGCCATCAATATTCCAAATCCAAAACCTAAAATAAGTGCAGCTGCGTGATATCCAATTATATTTTGGCTGAATGCCAAAATGGGGAGTCCAATAATAAGTAAGAACAGTCCGAATATAGAGATATTTTTTGGTCCAACTTTATCATATGATTTACCACTAAAAATACGAGAAACAGCTACACCAATAGCGAGAAGCAAGAAAAACATACCGCTGCTCTCAATATTAATAGACCGACCATAGAGAGCTATAAAAGAAATTATTCCACCATAGGGAATGGTAACAAAAAAGACATTTAAGGAGACCGGTAATGCTTTTTTCTCAATAAGTGCAGCAAAAGAAAACTTTCGTTTCAATTTTGGCATTTTTGGTATTCTAACAAATAGTGCAAGGAGCAAACCCAAGAAACTAAATGCGGCAGCAGAGAAGAAAAGCCTGCTGTAATTACTATCACCAGTTATGGCAATAGCTATTAATGGACCTACAGCCATCGCAATTGTCATTGACAATCCGAAAATACCTATGCCTTCTCCTCTTCTTTTCAGTGGGACTAAATCGACTGCAATAGTAGAACCAGCGGAACTCAT
>JAQVGF010000172.1 GCA_028696875.1 Dysgonamonadaceae bacterium | reverse complement strand
TTTTGGGGAATTCATGGCATCTATAGTCATTTCAATATGGGAGGAATCTCTTTTATCAATCAATTGAAAGATTATCGTTTTCAAGGTGACGCATATGGTGGGGGAATCAGTTATGGTTATCAATGGGCACTGGGCAACCGATGGGGATTGGAAACGTCAATTGGTGCGGGTTATCTTCATTTAGATTATAAGAAGTATAGTAAAGAGAAGTGTGGCGAGTTTTTAGGTGATTTCACACACAACTATGTGGGACTTACTAAGATTGGCCTTTCATTTATTTATTTTTTGGATTAGAACGAGGAAGGTATGGGTTATGAGATACACGATTTAAATAATTGAAAAGTCAAAGTCGAAAATTATTGCCCGATGATAGTCAAGGAGAGAAAGCGAATACAAATTTTAAAATGTTAGAAGAATATTTGATGAGCTAACAATGAATCTAATATGTTTTTAAATGTTGGAGAGGCTGTACAAAGTGATTTGTATGGCGTCCCTTTTTTTGTCCCTGTCATGCTGAACGAATGTGAAGCATCCCTACGTTCCTTTATGTCATGCTGAATGAAATGAAGCATCCCTATAATATTAATGAGATTTCTCCCATCGGTTGGCATGACATGCTCTTCACAGGCAATTTGTGTAGAGGCTATTCGCTCTAAGCACATTTCTTTCGAGCTCTGACAAAGACTTTGAAAATGTGGCTAAAGCCAAATCTGGACTCTGTCTCTTTTCCGTCGGTTGAAACCCCCGACAAGTAAAAGTCGGGGGCAATGGCTATTTTAACAGCCAAATGGCTTTATTCTAAATTGGCGCCAGCGAAGACAATACAAGAGGTTTAAAATTGCTCGACCACGAAGTGGTCATATGTTTATAGCATACATGTAAATAAAGCAATTCGACCCCATCGGGGTCGCACCTTCTACTTATACGCACGCTGCCGCACGATTGTATCGTGTGGTACTCTGAACTTTAATGTTCTTACACAGTCGCTTTGCTTGACAAAATTAATCCACGCGAGACTCGCGCGGTAGCGCTATGTTTATTCCAAAAGCACAAAATTGAGTTTTACAGAACAGACAAAAATAGATATAATTGCAAGAAAATCTATTTTTTTGTAACCTTCCCTGAAATGATGGGCTAAACTAATAAGCGGTTTAATTGTTTATTAAAAAAATAATAGATGAGTCCACTCAGAAAAGTTAATTACCCTCCTTCCAGCCCCTTCCCCTAAAGGGGACTTTGGCTGAGTGCTGATTATTAGGCTTTTCCCTTTAGGGACAAAGGGTAGAAAAAGACTAATAATCAGCAATTAAGAGTTTTCAGAGTGGACTCATAGATTTATTTGTTACATTCATTAAAATTAAAGTAGAATTATGAATTTTAAAAGAATTGGCTTATTAGCCACTGTTATTATTATGGCAACAACCATGAAGGCACAATCGCTCGTAGGTGATTGGAAAGGAACATTGACTGTTCAAGGAATGGAATTAGAATTGGTGTTTCATGTAGAAAAGACAGATGAAGCCTACACTTCTACAATGGATGTTCCTCTTCAGAAAGCAATGGGTATTCCTGTTGAGAAAACAACATTGGAAGGGGAAAACGTAACTTTTGCTATCCCGGCAGCACAAACAACTATTGTGGGAACGCTTCAGGGTAACACTATTACAGCAGAATATGAGCAAATGGGACAAAAGTTTCCACTTGTTCTAACAAAGTTTGAACAAACACTACCCGGAAATCCAGAATTAGTAAGTAGTGATGAAGAACTGAAAGCCTTAGCAGCTTTGGACAAAGGGGACTACAAGTATGAAGTAGCTGACTATTTTGCAAAGCCAAAAGCATCTTCTTTCAGCCTATCGCCCAACGGAAAATATATGTCTTATATGGAAAACGATCCATCGGGCAACAAAAAACGTCACGTGTATATTAAAGAAATAGCTACAGGAAATGTAAATATGGCTATTGAAGAGAAGGAGGAACTAATAAAAGGCTATGGTTGGATAAATGACGAACGCTTATTCTACGCAATGGATAAAGGTGGTGATGAAAACTTCCATATCTATGGTGCAAATATAGATGGTAGCAATGCCAAAGACCTTACCCCGTATGATGGAGTTAAGGCAGGTATAGTAGATATCTTAAAAGAGCAAAAAGATTATATCATTGTGTCGATGAACAAAAACAATCCACAGGTTTTTGAGCCTTACAAGCTGAACATCGTTACAGGAGAAATAGAGCAACTATACAGCAACGATGACCCAGCCAACCCAATTCAGGGTTACGATTTTGATAAAGATGGTGAACTGAGAGCTTTTACCAAAATGAAAGATGGTATCAAAATGGAGCTCTACTACAAAGATTTATCATCGGGCGAATTTAACCTAATGAAAACAATGAACTGGGATGACAGTTTCGGTATTATAGGATTTGATTATGCATCGGGCAATAAAGACCAAGCTTATGTGGTAACTAATTTGGATGGCGACAAAGCAAGAATTGTGCTGTACGATCTGAAAAAGAATGAGTTGATAAAAGAGGTATTCTCGCATCCGGATTATGATGTGAGCAACATGGCTCGTTCTCGCAAAAGAAATTACGAGATTGATTTCTTTTCGTACAATGGAGAAAAGAATGTATTGATTCCGGTGAGTGAATCTTTTAAAGAATTTGACGAAACAGCTAAAAAAGCATTCCCTAATAAGGAGGTGTATAGAGTAGATTTCGATGATAATGAAGAGACTTATCTCGTTATTGTTCAAAGCGATAAACTTTACGGTACGTATTATACCTACGACGTAGCCAATAAAGAGTTTACCCTTCTTTACGACCTGATGCCTCAGCTTAAGGAAGAAGATATGGCAGAGATGCGACCTATTACTTTTACAAGTAGAGATGGGCTGACTATTCACGGATATATCACACTGCCAAAAGCAGCATTGGACGGAAAGAAAGTTCCTTTGGTTGTTAATCCTCACGGTGGACCACAAGGCATACGCGATAGTTGGGGTTTCAATCCGGAGACTCAACTCTTTGCAAGTCGTG
The DNA here is from genome assembly GCA_028696875.1 of Dysgonamonadaceae bacterium. Lineage (GTDB taxonomy): Bacteria > Bacteroidota > Bacteroidia > Bacteroidales > Dysgonomonadaceae > UBA2632. Next base: position 1,766 of record JAQVGF010000172.1, on the reverse strand, counting down.
GATACGCTACTTTGCAAGTAAACTTCCGAATCTCAGGCGGTTATGGAAAAGAATTTTTACGTGCCGGATTCAAGCAAATTGGTCGTAAGGCAATGGACGATGTTGAAGACGGAGTAAGATATGTAATAGAGCAAGGTTGGGTAGATAAAGACAAAATCGCCATCTACGGAGGTAGCCATGGTGGATATGCCACATTGATGGGATTGATAAAAACGCCAGATCTTTATACTTGTGGTGTAGATTATGTAGGCGTGTCAAATATTGAAACGTTCTTCGCATCATTTCCAGAGTATTGGAAACCTCTTACCGAAATGGTAAAAGCTATTTGGTATGACCTGGACGATCCGGAAGAGGCGAAAATAGCTCGTGAGGTGTCGCCGGTATTTCAAGTGGATAAAATCACCAAACCGCTATTTGTAGTGCAAGGAGCAAATGACCCACGCGTAAATATTAATGAGTCGGATCAAATAGTGGAAAAACTTCGTGCAAGAGGATTCGAGGTGCCTTATATGGTAAAATACAACGAAGGACACGGTTTCTATCGTGAAGAGAATCGTTTAGATTTTTATGCTACAATGCTTGGATTTTTAGCAAAGTATTTGAAATAATATTTGATGTAAAAAAGTAATATTTTATTAGGGACTGTGTAATACTTTGTGTATAGCTTCTGTTATGCCAAACGGAGTGATGCATCTTATCCAATATTTTCATCAAGAAACTCCCATTCCGGATTGAAGGAGGCAATTAGCTTCTCTTTCTTCTCACGCCTCCATCCTTTCAGTTCCTTTTCTCTTGCTATTGCCTGATTGATATCTTCGAATTGCTCGTAATAAATCAGATAGTAGCAGTTGTACTTTTGTGTAAAAGAGCGTGTGCCTTCTGTTGGGTGTTTGTGTTCGTAAAGTCGCTGTTTTAGATCGTTTGTTACACCTATGTAGAGCACTGTTTTGTTTTTGTTGGTGAGTATGTAAACAAAGTAGTTATGCGTGCCGTATGTTTTCATTATCAATTGTTTTCTTTATGTCATGCTGAACGTTACTGTCATGCTGAATGAAATGAAGCATCTGTTCGTTCCTTTGTGTCATGCTGAACGAAGTGAAGCATCCCTACAATATCGATGAGATTCCTCCCTTTGGTCGGAATGACATTGTTCTCTTGTCATCCTGAACGCAGTGAAGGATCCCATAAAGACTCGCAGATAACTTGAAAAGATTCCTCACTACGTGTCGGAATGACATCAGGTTAAAACACTGTGCACTTACTCTTCACCTTCTACTCATCAACCCTTCACTCCTCACCCCTCACGCCTTACTCCTCACCCCCTCACCCCTCACTCTCTTACCTTACCTTCCTAAAATACTCCTCTATCTCCTCCAACGATGTGTCTTTCAAAATAATTTGTTTGTTTTTATCCAATAAATAAAGTGTTGGAATAGCCTTGATGTCGTACAGACGTTTGTTAGTAATTATTGTACCATCGTCATACGCATTCACCCAATTCTTTTGAGGAAGAGTGGGCAAAGCCTTGCGCCACTCATCCAAATTACTATCGGGATAGACAGTTAAAACGGTGAGCATACTTTTGTTGCTGTTGTTGAGCGAAAAAACAGTGTTTAAGATTTCAGAATTAACTATTTGTCGGGTAACTGTGGCACAGGCAGGACAATCGGGATTGGTAAAGAATAGAATCAAATAATCGCTTTTTAATGTGTGCATGTTCTTTTTCTCTCCATTGATAAGAGTATAAACAAAATCGGCAGCTTTGG
>JAQVGF010000026.1 GCA_028696875.1 Dysgonamonadaceae bacterium | reverse complement strand
AAGACAATCCGCAAGTGAGAATAAAATAGGCAAAAAGAAATGGATAAAAGCTTCCAGACATCATTGCAGGAAAAAACAAAAAAGCTCCTAACGCATACAATCCCAATCCCATAAGAATTCCGGATTTATATGAATAGCGCTTAATGAATATAGCTGCCGGAAAAGCCATGGCAAAATATCCTCCATAGAAAGCCATTTGCACAAGTGCCCCACCGGTATTACTCATTCTGAAAATCTTGGAGAACGCTTTCACCATAGGGTTTGTAATATCATTCGCAAATCCCCAAAGTGAAAAAATTGCCGTGATAAGAATAAATGGCACAATGTAATTCACACCATCTTTTCTAAATAAAAATTCTTTTGCTTTTTCCATTTTATTTTCTCACTTCAAGTAGATTGATACTCTTTTTGTTTAGCCTATTTCAAAAGATCCTTCTGATTTTTTATAAAAAATGGGCAAAGACAAAGCCTGTTCCGCCTTAGCGGAAGCTTTCGTCCCGCCGTGGCGGGATGAAATCAAGGAGTCTCGCCAAGGCGAGATGACTGTTTCAAAAACGAGAGTAACGAAGTATTTGTCCATTTCTTGAAAAAATTATTTATATATTGCTCCAAAGTTGTTACAAGCTCTATAATCTGCTCCTTCTTTATCCATTCCAAACGCATTCCATGCCGCAGGTCTAAATATCTCTTGCTCTTCCACATTGTGCATACACACCGGAATGCGTAAAATGGATGCAAGCGTTATAAGGTCTTGACCAATATGTCCGTAACTGATTGCACCATGATTGGCTCCCCAGTTGTTCATTACAGAGTATACATCTTTGAAAGCCGGTTTATTTGTTAGTCTTGGAACAAACCAGGTTGTAGGCCACGCCTTATCGGTACGTTCGTCTAAAACTGTATGAATTTCAGCATCAATCTCAACTGTCCATCCTTCAGCAATTTGAATTACCGGACCCAATCCATGCACCATATTGATACGTGTCATTGTAACAGGCATACCGCCCTCTGAAAGAAAGTTGGAAGAATAACCACCACCTCTGAAGTAATCACGATTGGCAGGATACCAGGTAGTTGCTTTCAGGCAACTTTGCACTTCATCTTCAGTAATTTCCCAATGAGGTTTTAATACGGGCTTCCCGTCTTTGCGTTGTTTGCCCGTTCCATCTAACGTTGTCGAGCCGGAGTTGATTAAATGCAAAATCCCATTTTCGGCAAGACCGGTTAATTTTTTTCCGGTAACGCGTTCAACGGCTTCGGGACTCCAATAGGTACGCACATCAGAAAAAATCTGAGCTCTATTGGTTAACAAATGTCCAAACAACATGGATACACCATTCAGCGCATCGTTTTCAGTGGCTACTGTAAAAGCCTCTCTTATTCCGTTCCAGTCGAACGAACTGTTAAGAATTGCTTCAGAAAAGTCTCCGTTAGGCATGAAATCTGTCCATTGACGTTGCCCCTGAAAACCTGCCACCAGTGCATTGTGTCCGATTGCCTCTTCTTTAAATCCTAAAGTTTCTAATTTTGGATTTCCTATCATTAAGTCGCGGAAAATGAGTGTCATTTTCACTACAAACTCCCAATCTTCATCCTTTTGCTCTCTCGATTTTGTTTTCTCTTTACTGTTGAAATCTTCTCCTTCATTGGATTTACAATATTTCTCAGTCCACGCCAATGCTTTTTCAAATTCATCCTTATCATATATCTCTTCTTGCACACGACGAAGAATTTCAGTCATATCAACAGCTTCGTTGCGCATACCCAGATAACGCTGAAAGAAATTGTGATCAACAATTGAACCGGCAATACCCATTGAAACATTTCCTATAGAGAGATAAGATTTACCTCGCATGGTTGCTACTGCTTGCGCAGCTCGTGTAAAACGAAGAAGTTTTTCAGCCACATCCTCCGGAATTGAATTATCATCAAGATCTTGCACATCTTTCCCATAAATACCAAAAGCCGGCAATCCTTTTTGTGCATGTCCAGCCAACACTGCTGCCAAATATACAGCACCGGGACGCTCAGTGCCATTGAAGCCCCACACTGCCTTGGGGTAGTGTGGATTCATGTCCATAGTTTCTGCTCCATAGCACCAACACGAGGTTACAGTTATAGTAGATCCCACGCCTTCACGTTCAAACTTTTCTGCACAAGCAGCACTTTCACCAACTCGACCGATGGTAGTGTCTGCAATGACACACTCTACCGGACTTCCATCGCCGTTTTTAAGGTTTGCACTAATTAATTCAGCAACAGATTTTGCCAAACCCATTGTTTTCTCTTCAAGACTTTCTCTTACTCCATTTTGACGACCATCTATGGTTGGTCGGATACCAATTTTTGGATACTTCTTCATAACTATTTTAATTTTATTTTTCTTTACTTGCATGCTGAACTGTGCTGATTACAAATCACTATTTTTACAACATATCGTTCCAAACAACTAATAATCAACGTGTATTATGTGCTGAACTGTGCTGTTTTTATTCCTGAAAAATTAAAATGAATATCTCTTTGTAATTTTTGTGGGAAGATATGTTTGCACATCTTTATCCTTTATTACAAATTCTGCAGCAATTTCTCCCATTTTACGCCAATCAATACCGATACTTGAAATACCCTCACCCACAATCTCATAGAAAGGGTTTTCGTTGTATGCCAGTAAGCCGTAATCTTCTCCCATTTGAAACATCTTAGATTGACCTTGTTTTATAATCTCCACGATATCCTCATTCTTTATAGCGAGATAAAAGTGATTTTTAAGAATGTCTGTTTTTTCTGATATTTCATCTACTACTTCAAAGTCAAAATTATGGTCCAAGCAAAATTGACTGAAAGCCAATTTACTGCTGGGTGGATGCTTGTGCCTCCTATTTAAAACAAAAATCAACTTATTATATTTAGACAATTCATTTTTAATAGATAACAGATTATCATATAAACCTTGCTCAAAGTCTTGACAAACATACGAATATCCGTCCTTCTCGAAATTACCAAAATCGAGGAGCAAAAGTTTCTTTTTATCAATCTTCAACAGGGAGTCTGAGAATTTATCGTTATCATAATTCATCACTAAGTATTTATTATATTTCCCGTTGGACTCATTAATTAATTTATCGAATAAGTATTTATTATATTGATGAAACAGAAGATCAATTTTATAAGTTGGTGGTAGTTTGGAAGCAATTGTATTATATAAAACCTCCTTAAAGGGAGAATATTCGTCCAATAACAAAAGAATATTGTGAGTTCGTGATGCAACAAAATAGTTCTTGCCATGTATTGAATCGATTTCACCGCGCGTTTTCAAATCTAAAAATGATTTAAATACAGTGTCTCGTGAAACACCCAATTCTTTGCTTATCTTATTAATTGAGGGCAATGCATCTCCAGCTTTCAAATTATTCAATGCAATGTACTCTAATATAAAATCAGCTAACTGCTGAACCTTAGTGCCTTCGGCTTTAAAAACAAACTTCATATGTATTGGAAATTTATCAATAATTCGTTAATCACTGCTGTTCTGTACTGTTCTGATGCAAAAATAAGTTGTTAATGTTATCAAAACAAATATATTTATATGTTATACAACATGTTTTTAAATAAAATTGAGTTGAAGTGTGTTTAATCTTGTAAGAATGAGACCAAGCAGACACATAAATCAATAATTATCAACATATTGAATCCGTAAAGAAATTTTGATAATTGGGAGAAACCTTCTCAATCTACTATATTGAGGAATTCTTGATAAGGTAATAAGGCTGGATTGGTAGGGTTATCTGACGGTTTACTAAGGGATTGTGCCGAAATAACTTGACGCTTTAAACTGGTTCTTTTGTCCTTTAACTCCCTTGAAAATTCATTAAATAGCCCGCTATTCGCAGAATTTTCAAGTCGTTAACGAATAAAATAGCTTCGTTTCAAACAGTCAACTTATTTCATTACAAACCCTTAGTTATACAGGAGGTTAAATATTTCCAGAAAAAAATGAATACAGAAAAATAAAGAATGAGCCCTCCTCCGAAATTCTATTTTTTTATCTATCAGAACTTACGAACAACCAAAAAGTCTTATTCCTTTTAAACCATGATCAGAAATCATACTTCAGCTTAAAATAAACCATATCATTTTTGTCAAACTGACCAAACATCCCCTTTGAGCCGAAAAATAAATTCCCCCCAACTGTCAGGTTCAGCCCGCCGTAAAGCTCATATGTTATTCTTGGGCGGATGAGTGCATCTTCATTGGTAAGTCCCCAATAAGCCAATACATCTGCAGTAAGCTTATCGTTGAAAAAACTGTCATTTGCTATAAAAGTCATGGTATTAGTAGTCTTATCTTTGGCAATATCAGAGTCATAGTCAAGTATGGCTTCCTGAATAAATTGCACACTAAAATTTATCCCCCGAGTAATCCAGTCTGCCCCTATCAAATAGTGCACATAATCTTTTTCTATCAATCCGTCTGGTGTCATGGGGTTGGTTGACATAAATCTCTTGCCCGTATAAAATGCCGCCTCACTACGAAGAACCACGCCTTTTATCTCTGTACCCAAGCTCCCACCAAAAAGCCCCAGACGATGGTGCCGTGGCGTAATTACTACCGAGTCGGGGGTCTGGGTTTGCGGATTCATATACCGGCGGGTGTGCATCGATTGGTCGTCGTCGAACATGTAACCGCCCATAATTTCATAGTCGATAAAATCTGATAATTTTGAGAATTTAAGAAAAACCTCGCTATTTTTAAGAGAGGGCGTAATCTTTTTTTCGGACATATCTATTTTTGCTCCTTGCAAAGACATTTTTGGGAACCATATTGATCCCGGTTCAGCATAGCGTGTTGGCTCAAATTCGGGAGCCAACACCAACTCAAAGGCATTGTCTTTTCCAAAGTAATAGTTCAGCTTGATGGAAGTGATGCCAATGCGAATCTCCTCGAAATCGGGAAGTAAGAACTCCCGCAAATCCTTGGGTGACACCACATCGGTAATAAACACTCCGTCAGCCTTACCCCACACGATTTGTTGCTTACCCACGCGCAGGTCAAAATGGTCAAAGAACAGGTCAATGTATGCCTCGCGTAAGCCAAAATCAACATCGTCATCTTGCGCATAATGATACACATATGGATTCAATTTAAAGCCCATGAACGGTGTCTTCTTTTCAAAGCTCAGGTTCATCGTGTTTTGGATGATAGAGTAGTCGGTACCCTGCCCGGTTAAAACACCGGTATAATTTCTGACGTAGCCGTGAATTTCGGGTGTGTTTTGGCTGAAAGCAGTTATACTCAGCATGGTACAAACCAGTAAAACCAGTTGCTTATTATATTTGTTTTTCATAGTTATATTTATTTATAGACCTAATGACATCATTCGTTCGGTAAATAAATTATCATCCACGCCGGCATCCAGCTCAAGTTCAATAAATTGCATGTCGGTACGATGATTCTTTTGCACATTGTGCATTTCCAGGTGTGTTACAAACCAGTACCCTTTAATAAGACTGTATTCCAGCGAAGTAAGGTTTTTTAGCAACTCTCCGTCTTCATCGTAAAAGGTTTTTTTCAACTCTATCCATTTGTCTTTAATCACCCAAGTCACCTTTTTACTGTACATGTAACCCCTCTCCTTAGGAATGCTTTCAATGACGTAACACTCCTCATCATTCATAGTTTCTGTACGCAGCAGTTTGTGATTGTCTGCATTGGGGTGGCGGTCGCCCATGTCATCGTAAGTGAAATCAGAGCCCATAAAATAGTCCTTTTTACTGTCGCTTGAGATGCGTTTTACCTTTTTAAGTGCGGGCAGATAAATCCATTGGTTATCAACCTTGCTCTCATCGTCATAAGACCAGCTCAGAAAGGAGGTGTTTCGTACGTCGGCAGGTGTGATAAAAAACATAATTATTTTATCCATATCGCCATAATCTTTCACGTACTGTTGTATCTCACGTATCCTTTTGTTGTCACGGTTGTTGATTAACGTCATGCGTATTTTCCCGATTCGGCTTTCGCCCTCGTCACGGTTATACACATTTTCAATAATTTTCAGAGCGCTCGGTTCCTGTGCTGAGACTGTTTTCCCTGCGGCTGTTGCCAGAAGGAGCAATGCACATAAATAACTTTTAATTTTCAATGATTGTAACATAGTTTTAGTTTTTAAGAGTTTAATCTTTAAATTTCTTTTTCCGATTGATAAGAACCAGCATAATGGTTACGGTTCCCACAAAACTGGTGAACATATTTAATGAAATAAGGGCACCCAGCTCCCGATTGGGTGGAAATACCGAGAATAGCATTACCAAAAAGCCGGAGATCACAATAATAGCGTTAAACATGATGGCACGCCCGGTGTGATTCATAGTAGCAATGGCCGCCTGAGTTTTATCGGTATGAATTTTACGGTAATCGCGGTACCGCTCTATAAAGTGAACAGCGTAGTCAATGCCCACGCCCATAGCAATGGAAGCCAGTAATGCTGTAGTGGTGCTTAAAGGCACATTGAGAAAGCCCATAACGCCAAAGCTGACTACCGTGGTAATTAAAATGGGCACCGAGGCTATCAACCCAACAGATATTTCACGATAGGTAATGGCCAGTATCACAATTATTATCAGCAACGAAAGTGCGAGACTTTGTATTTGTCCGTCCAAAATTAATTGGGTAAATACCATAGCTTTATAACCCGAACCTGCATACCGTATTGTTACTCCTAATTCTTCAAAATCATCTTTGTAGCTGTCAATACGGTCTAACACAGCCTTAATAGTTTTGGTGTCGTCGCCTTTGAGTTGAAAAGTGAGGTTGGCCCGGGAGAAATCATAATCAACTTGCTTCCAGAGGTTATCGGGATCACCCGACATTTCGTATAGCAACAAATATTGAGCATTCAAATCCTGCGAATCGGGAATGGTATAGTACTCCGCGCTGTCGGAGTGTAGCACTTGATTCATACGCTTTAAAAAATGGGTGAGCGAAAAGGTGTTACCCACCTCCTCAAGTTCAGCGTCCACTTCTACCTGCATCTTATCGGCCAGTCTTAAAATGTCGGGTTGTTTAAAGGCATCTAAGTCAGAAGAGTTTAATACGACATTAAGGATCGTAGTTCCGCCAAATTTCTCATTGATAAGCTGATCGGTCAACACAATATCGCTGTCTTTGTTAAACTTATCGATAAAGCTCGAATTGATCCATACCTTTTGTATACCCCAGCCACTTAGCAGTATTACTATGACTGACCCTATTACTACTCCTTTTTGATGACTTAACACCCATTTGGTAAGACCGACTGCCAGAGGATGGTTTCGCTCCTTAGCACCCGTTGACAGCATGTTTTTAGGGATGCCCATAAGCATTAAAGCGGCAGGCAACATCAGCAGGGAAAGCGCCAAGGCAACCACAACGCCGAAAGCCGTAAAAAGACCAAAATATTTTATAGGATATACCTCAGAGGTGAGCAACGACATAAAGCCAACGGCAGTAGTGGTTGCGGAGATTACTACCGGGCGACCCATCACTCTTACCATGTTTCGTAACGCTTCGGCGCGGGTAGCTTCGGGGTTTCGTGTCAAAAAAATCTTAAGATGATTAAAGAGATGTATCGCGTAAGCTACCCCCATGGCTATGAGCATAACCGGCAGTATGGTGGCAACCGAATAGATGGGTACGCCCACCGCCGCCATCAAACCAAATGCCCAAATTATGCTCAACACCACGCCCAAAAGGGTGAGAAGTGTGGTTTTTATACTTCGCAGGGCGATGAACAATACAATGATAATCACCAGGACGACAATGGGCACCATCTGCTGCATATCCTTTGGTGCCAAAAAAACCAGAGTCCCTTCTACGATGGGCTTCCCGGCGATATATATCGCATTTTCTTCATCTTCAAAATCCTTGGCGGTATCCAATAGCTTGTTGTAGAAATCAATTGAAAATACATCATCCTCAATTTCAGCGGTAAGAATGGTAACTGTTTCGTCATTTGAAACAATGCGTCCGTACACAATTTCGTTAGAACGCACATTGTTTCGTAACTTCTCCAATGCTTCGGGAGTGTCGGGCACCTCATCGTAAAAAGGGGTCACATCAAGGGCGCCATCTGTTCCCACAATATTCTCTGCTTCATAAAGAGAATTAACGTCGCCGCGCTCAATCTCCTTCATGTCTTGAAGTGCTTTGGTGAGCTCCTTTACTTTACGAAGTGTATTGGTGTTGTAGATGCCATTTTTATTTTCTAAGGCGATAAGTATGCCGTCCTTAATATTAAAAATTGCCTCTGCAGAATCACTATACATAAACGCCGGATGAGTTTGCGGCATGTATTCATCCAAGTCGGTTTCGAGCCTGCTGTTGTTCATCATTTGCACGGTAAAGTACACCGTGACAATCAAGATAGCCGAAAGTATCAACCAAGGGTGCTTCGTTGCGAGTTGACTAATTTTTTTCATAGTTTTTCAGGTTTTTATATGAAGTGGTTTATGACCCTAAAATAATGATGAACATGACTAAAACCATGTATAGCGATGCCATCTTAAAAAGATGAAAGTTAATTTGAGAGCTGGGCTTATACATTCCCAGTGCAGCGACTACAATAAAAGCCACTGTGATAAAAAAGAGCATGGCTAAAAAACCCCAAGAGAGGCCCAACAACAAAGCGCCCAGCGCAAAAGCCAGCGTTGAGGCAATAGAAGAACCGGCCACGATTACGCGGGTGTTTTGAAATCCGTACCTTTCGGCAAAAGTGGGTACACCGGCTTTGCTATAATCCTTAAAATAGCGGATATTAAAGGTCATGATGTGCGTAGGAATCCACAACAAGATAGCCAGCGCTAATAAAAGACCGATGGTATCTATTGTTCCTGTTCCCAACACTCGCCCTGCCAGAATGGGCATGCCTCCCGAAATGCCTCCCCACACAATTGACCAGGCCGTTTTCCGTTTGAGCCAGATAGTATAGATAACAAAATCGATAAAAAATCCGGCAAAAATTACCAGCCCATATAAAAAAGAGAGGTAAAAAGAGAGAGCCAGTCCGGGTATTAATAACAAGAGTCCTAAAATAACAGACTCTCTCACACTTACCTCTCCCGAAGGTAATGGGCGTTTTTCGGTCCGTTGCATCCGGGCATCAATATCCCTGTCCCAAATCATGTTGAAAACCGTAGTTCCACTAATGGTTAAAAACAAGCTGAGAATGAGCAACAGAAACAACTGCCAGCTTATAAACGGGCATCGAGAGCTTACAAATCCGGTGATTCCCGTAAAAAGCAGCAATATGGTCTGCAGGCTTTTAATGAGCCTCCAATAAGCTTTGAGTTTTGAAAAAACTCCCTGTAACATGACGCATAAGATTTAAGTTGTGTTTAAAATTGAAGCTATGCACACATACATCCAAAGGATTATCTGTTAAGGTCCTCTCCGGTTAAAGAATCATCACTTTCCACGAGATTGTTCGTGGGAGCTTTTACATCGCGTATGCACCTGAATCCCAGGTTGAAACTGCAGTATTCAGGATGCGCTGAGTTGCGTGCCCAGTTGGTTACAAAATGGGCGTAGTTAGAAAAACTACCACCGCGCATATATTTGTAATGCAAACGAGGATAATCATCAGCCACCCATTGCCACGCGTTTCCGGCCATATCGTAAATGCCGTAAGGGCTACTGTTGTCACGAGTCTGCAATTCCTTATATTTTTTGCCGTTGTAAAGACCTACCGGTGTGGTTCGAACAACCTCTGTTCCAAGTACTGGTCTAAGTGATTTTGTACTATGGGTGTAGTTTACTACTTTATCATCAATTTCATCGCCCCAGGGATAAGCCCTTTCGTCGGTTCCGCGGGCAGCCTTAGTCCATTCGGCCTCGTTGGGCAGGCGATACCCATAAAATTTGGCATACCACCAAGCACCAAACCATGAGACCATTACAACCGGATGATTTTCAAATCCGGGATCTATAGTAAATTCATTGTTGTGATAACTGATATGATTGCCGGGTACATTGAGTGGCATACAGAGGTATAAGCCCGCATTTATTTCGTCTTCGTGCCTGAAACCGTGAAACGGTTCGCCCGGAAAGAATCCATAAACGCTGTCTGATTTTATCTCTAATTTTCCTTCACTGAGTGCTTCTTTTAAGAATGTTACATATTGGTGGTTGGTTACATGGGTAACCATCATCTCATAATCATAATCAATAACAGAGTCTTTGCTGTGTAGTCCATAGTAGAATTTTCCTGCAGGCACCAACGCCCATTCATCAGCATTGATACCCGTATCAATGGGTGTGGTTTCCCGGTTGAGTACCGGCGTTGTATTACAGGCCAAAGACACTGCCAGCAGAAGCGATAAAGCTAAAATTTGTTTTTTCATTTCTCTCCTCCTTTCATAGAATCACCCTCTTTTGAAAAAGCAGGGATGTATCCGGTTGTTTTCTTTACGTCCAATTCTTGATTAATCGTCTCTTTGCGCCACAAGCCATTATCCTTAAATAAATCGAAGAAGCGCCACAACAGGAATAGAAACATCATCACCAGCACGATACCCAAACCAAAATCGGCTAATATCATAGTAGTATCTACCAGTTGTTGCTGTGCGGTTTCCACCACCATCAGGCGTTTCATCGAAAAGATGGTCATAGAGGCAAACGCCACATCGGAACCAATAATCAATATCCACCCAAACCACTGTCTGGTTTTACCTTTTAAGCCCGATATATCAGCATAATACATGATGATGATGGTGGCGATAAGAGCCGAGAGTATATGCCAGTGCCCGGTAAGAGTGATGCGTTCTTCACGCAACGGCCACACACGAAAAATGTCATCCAGCTTAACAGCCAAAAAGATGCCCACCCCACTCACAGTGAAATTCATAAATACCATTTGCCACAGCGGTCCAAACTTTAATGGATCGTGCAACAGAGCAGCAACACTTTTAAAGAATCCCGCCTTTTTCAGGTTTTGTTCTGCTAACCGGTCCTTTATCAACTTTCTCCATCCGAAAATAACCAGAAACAAAGCGGCCAGCATCGTCAGCACCGCACCAACGTAAACAAAGATGTGAGCTGCATCTGTCCAAACCACCGACAAGGAGCCGGCACCAAGGACAATACTACCGGGAATCATCAGCCACATGGCCAGCTTGTGATAGATACCTTTAAAGTCGAACCAGCGCCCTATCACTAAGGTAATAGCCACGGCAATAAGGGCAAGCATGATGTGCAAGTGACCGATGATGGACTTTTCGAAAACTGTTTTATCAGCTTCACGGATGATATCTTCGGCCAGGAATGCTTCCTGTCCGCTGCCCCAGAAAGAACCTGTGTAGGCTCCAAATCCGGCTGAGATAAGAGTCATCACTACCATTGTAAAAAAGGCCATGCGCTCCAGGTCTATTCCCTTTTTGGTATGGGCATAAGCCTTGTCGGTAATACGATACTCTTTGCTCCATGGGTTAAGAACTATGGCAAGCATTACTCCTGCAAAGAACATGAGCGAGAGTCCTACCAGAAACATTCCGTGAAAAGCCTTGTTATGTCCCCAATAGGCAAATCCTAAGCCAAAGACCATGGTTATCATGTAGCCGAAGGTTACAAGGGTGTTGATATTGGTTTGCTGATGTCGTTTCATGGGCACAATGGAGGTGATCATATACACCTCGATGGCAATCACTGCCATAGCTATAGTGTGATAGAGCATGATGATGCGCCCTGCCCGTTCGGTGGGCTTTAAATCCATGCGAAGCCATTTTACCACTACATCCCTCACGCCCCACTCAGCCATGGGGCCCGACAACATGCCAAAAATAGCAGCTGTGACCGATACTATAACGATAGCTACAAGTATCAATCCTTTGGTGGATGTAAAAAAATAATTAAGTCTGTTCATTTTAAGTCTGTTCATGATGTACTACTATTATCTATTACTAATTTATTTGCAAAGCCATAGGCAAATGCCATACTCATAAGCAGTAGAATGGGAGTGAGAATTGTAAATACCAACTCTTCGGTAAATATGCCCAGAAGAGGTCGCCCAAAGCTCAGCGATGCCAAGGCAATTCCGCCAATACCAATGAGGGCTCCTCCTATGCCTACCCAAATGAATTTACTCTCCATTATTTTGGCACGTGCCACTATAAAAGGTAGCAGGAAAATGGTTAACCCTGCTATGGAATGAAACACCGGATATATAGCCAATGCTTGAAAAACACTCATATTTATAAGCATGATGAGAAGAAAACCAAGGATTAAAAAGCCCAGATAATAAGGATAGTATTTCGGGTAAAACTCTTTTGTTAAACCCAGTGCAATACCGAATGGAATAATAGTGGCTACTATTTTAATAAAGGGATTGGCCAGTACAGCGAAACCAAAAAATATCATAAGCAGTCCGGCCACAAGAAGTACTGTAAATGAAACGATGTACCAAAGGTTGTAGTTAACCCGGCTTTTTTTGGCTTTGTATTCATTGTAAAAAACATACATCAGATAGAGAGCCAATGCTCCAGTAAGCAATAGCAAGATTCGGTCTATAATAGTGATTTCCATAAGTCAGGTTTTATTAAGATGTGTTATATGATGACAGTATGATAAGCGGCAGATTAAAGTGTGTTGAGAGCAGAAACAGGTTAAACAAGTGGATAGGATTCTCTCTACTCTCAAGCACACCTAAAAACTACTCTACGCCTGCTTTTCGCTCCTCAATGAGCACCTTTGCAGCCGGTGTGAGCATATAAATCAACAAACCGGTAGCGATTATTGCAGCCGGCAAGTATAAATTGAATACACCGCCTTTTGCCATAAGTTCAGCACCGCCCACAGTGTAACCGGTTATTATGCTGGTTGCCGCGGCCATTATGCCCAGAGGAAGCGCCCAGCTCCGATGCCTAAATACCTGGTAAATGAAAACGAGCCAAGCGGCCGCGCCCATCCAAGTAGACATCATCACCACTGCATACATTCCTTTAAAAATCTTGGGAATATCGGTTTCGAAACCAAGGTGCTGATAACGTGATATCATCGCCACCCCGATGATATAGGTGAGAACATAAGCTAAGCCGGCTACAAATGTGAATATTATCACTTTGCGTTTCACGCGCCCGGCGTACATCATTCCGAACCATAGCAACACGGCAATAATAAAAACGGGCATTGTTGCCGCGGGCAGATCGATGCTCTTGGCAGGTACAGTGGGGAAGAATCCAGCCAACATTTGCAGTGCCGCAGCCATTGCGCCCCAGCGCCAAGCCCATTTTTGATCGTAAAGAAAACCATAAAGTACTGCAGCCCACATAGCACTTCCTATAATGCCTAATGAACCCAGTAAAGAGTGAGTTACCTCCACAGCAATCGCCTCATCGGGGCGACCGCCTGCGATTTTACCATCTACCACTATCATGTAATTTTGAGCCAGTAAGTATAAAAGCAAAATGCCTGTAAAAATTCCGAGAATCGACAGAGCGACTCCAATGTTTTTGTTGTTTTTCATCATTTTTTCCTCCTAAAAGTTTGTTTAATAATTGGGTGATTGTATAATTTTGATTGTATAACTTTAATTGTGTAATTTATGTATGTGAGTACTTACTCGCAAATATAAAAATAGTTTTTAGATAAACAATGATTGTTTGCACTATTTCTTATAATTTGTTTTCAATCTAAATAAAAAGAAGACCAAATACCATTAAAAAATGAGGTGCAATGCTACTCTCAGGCAAGTATCGTCTTAATAATAAATAAGAAAATATATTTATATGTTATACAACATATTTTTAAAGAATGAATGAATGTTGGATGTGGAAGTTGTAATGTAGAATGGCTGACGGATAAATATTCGCGCCAGCAAGGGAACTTTGATTCGTGCAAAAGAGTTATTGAATAATCTCTTAAGTCAATGTTTGTCGAACTGCTAAGGGTTTGTAATGAAATAAGTTGACTGTTTGAAACGAAGCTATTTTATTCGTTAACGACTTGAAAATTCAGCGAATAGCGGGCTATTTAATGAATTTTCAAGGAAGTTAGAGGACAAAAGAGCGAGTTTAAAGCGTCAAGTTATTTCGGCACAATCCTTAAGCATTCTTTACAAGAAAATGGCAAACAGTGCATTTCGACTCCGCTCAATGCGGGAATTTCGACTCCGCTCAATGCAAGATCGTGTGTCATATAGCAAACTCCTCCTTTGTATATGGGGCATAACAAACTAATCTCATGCCAGTAATTTGGAATTTATGATTATGATAAGGTAATATAATAAGATTGGATTGGTATGGTTGCCTGACGGTATAAGGTTGGGGAAAAAGAAAATAAGGTGTTTTAACCTACTCGAAAATAAAATATCACATTAAATCCCGAATTAAATTTAGTAATATGTAATTAACTCCCAAAAACCTTGCAACTACGCGAGTCTTCTCGCGTGGTTTAATAAGAATTACTACAATTTATATAGCACCACGTGATACAATCACGTAGGAGCATAGAGTGATTTATTTTGATTGCGAAATCACTCAACACAGTATGAACTAATTAGTTAATTCTGTACAGATAGAATTAATCTTTTCGGAATTTATTGGAGATTTAAGTTTTCTGCTTCCTCCTGTTTATCAAAAAATATGCCCCGGTTGCAAAAGCAATCGTAAAGACTGTTCTAAAAATCATTCCTCTTACTGTTTCGGTTTCATAAATACCCCCTGAATTGATGTGTAAAAATAATCCTGCAATGGCAACTATGAGAATTATTGCAGAAATACTCAGAAGCTTGAAAGTCCATCTTTTGTATTTTATAAATCCATAAGCAGAAATAAGATAGAGAATACCGATAATAAAGTTGGCCCATACTACAAATAGCACATAATTGCCTTCTTTAGCTCTCATGCCAAATAGATCGAATATGACTGAAGTGCTTAAAAATAGGGTTATCAGACCAAAAATAGCCAGAACCGCGGCAGAGAAATAGGAAATAATTTTTTTCATGTTTATAGGGTTTTAATTTTAATCCTTTTCGAGTCCGAGTGCAACTAATTTCCGAATCATCGCGTTTATAAGTTGTTCATCCATCATCAATAATCGAAAACTTGAAAGAATACCTTCAACCAATGATCTGGTAGATTGCTTAGTTTTAAAAGTAGACACTCTTTTTCCCTCATCAATTAATTGGGAGAGATAAATCTCAGCAATGTTTCTTATTCGTGAAAAAGACTTCTCTATCCGATCATCTCTTACCATTAAATTATCATCGAAAACAATGGAGAGGTAATAGGGTTTTAATTTAAACAAGACATAAAGTCGCTTGAATAGCCCATGCAATCTGATGTCGGGGGGCAAATCTTTATGGGCAAATTCATCCACTAATTGATTAAGCTCTTTCTCAAGTTCATGGAAAAGCATTAAAAAAATGTTCTCATCTTTTTGAATGAGATGAGAAAGCTCATTTGCACTCACATTTAACTCTTGTACAAGAGTTTCTACAGTAAGCGCTTCCGTTCCGAAATGGTCTATAATTTTTCCGGCTTTTTCGATGATTATTCCCTTATTAATTTCCATGATTGTTGCATTTTTATTAGATGAAACGAGCCCCAACAGACCAGGACGGGTTACAATAAAATATTTTACACTCCTGGATACTACTTATAATGCGCTCCGCTGTTGTTCCAGTTCGCATCAGCGGGAGGGATTAGGGGGTTATTTTCACGCCTCATACATTTCCCTCTTATACTCATAATCTTTAAACTTCACCTTATAGAGCATGCTATAAAATACTGGTACAAAGAACAAGGTGATTATGGTGGCAAACAAAAGTCCCGATATGATAGCCAGCGTAAGTGGCTCCCACAATAGACCGCCGCCAAAATAGAGGGGCAACATACCCAGTGAAGTGGTTAACGTGGTGAGTATAACCGGCCGGAAACGGTTGTGTACAGCCAGCAAAATAGCATCTCGCTTGTCCACCTCCGGATTTTCGGCAAACTCCACTTCTATTCGGTCGATAAGTATAATGGCATTGTTCACCACTATACCGGCAAGTGCTATAACGCCTAAAATGCCAAAGAAGCTCACAAACGAGCCACCGATGAACCAGCCAGCCACTACACCGATCATACCCAAAGGGATAGCCAGCAATATTATAGTAGCTTTGCGTAAGGAATTAAATTGCATCACCAGCAACATCACAATAATGAAAAAGGCGAGCGGGAGATTCGAAAAGATGGCATCTAAATTTTCACTGGTGTCTTCATCTTCACCCCCAAACTCATATTCATAACCGTTGGGCCATGAGGTTTTCTGTTCCTTCATCCACGGACCTATGGCATTAAATATGTCGTCGGCGTTGTACCCCGTTTGCAGGTATGCACCCACCGTCATGGTGCGTTTCAAATCTTTGCGAATGACTTTGGCAAACTGCCAATCAACCTTTATGTCAGCCACCTGTGATAGAGGCACATTTTGCCCCGTAGCTGCCGAGTAAATATTGAAGGCTTTTATGGTGGCAATATCGTGTTCGGAACTGTTCATATCCTTCATGAATATGGGAATGCGTTCATCCTCTTCGCGGAAGTCGTCGATTTTCATCCCCGACAAGCCGGTATTAAGAGCCATGGCAATCTCCATGTTGGTAAGCCCGGCGCGTTGTGCTTTATTGGGATCAATATCCACCATCAGCTTTTGTATTTTGGGACCCCAATCATCGGTAATATTTTTGGCTCCGGAGATGGTTACCAGTTTCTCCTTTATTTTTTCGGAAATGGAAGCCAACCGTTCGGGGTTATTGCCTGAGATACGAATTTCAACCGGCGTACCTGAGGCTCCTGCACCAGTGAGGCGATTCACACGAATATCGGCATCAGGGATATAATTAAAACAGAAGCTATCCACTTTGGCAACAATATAATCGTTGTCAGCATCGCCGGTGGTGTTAAGCAACATGTGGGCATAGTTGGAATTGGCTTCATCTTTAAAATAACCCAGGTCGTAAGGCTCGGGTCCTTCACCAATAAACGAGGAAAAGTCTAACACTCCGGGTTTACTCTTTTGTTTTTCGGGGTTTACCAACAGCGAATCTAATATATAATCGCCAATAGTATTTACCGCCTCTTCGGTGTATTCAATTTGCGTGCCCGAGGGGAACTTAATATCTACTGTTACCAAGTTACGGTCGCTATCGGGGACCAATTTAAAGGGCAGCAAAGGCATGAGCAGCAGCGATAGGACAAACAATCCCAGAATAAATACTAAAAAGATCAAAGGTTTTTTCAACACCCGGTAGAGCACTCCGTTGTACCATAGATTTACCTTACGCGTGTAGCGGTTTACTGCACTCTCCTTTTTGTCTGTGTCGTCGGAAGCCGTTTTTACAAACACCAGAGCGAGTAGAGGAATAAAGGTAAAAGCAAAAAGCCAAGAGCTTAGCAGCGTTACGCTCACCACCCAAAACAGGGGCGACGATATTTCGCCCATAGGGGTTTGTGCCAATGCAAAAGGCAGAAATGCGGTTGCAGTGGTTAGTGTAGAGCTCAACAAGGGGATCATCAATACTCGGCATGAATGGATTGCCGCTTGAGCAGTGCTCATTCCTTTTGACATGGCCACCATCATCGACTCCGACATTACAATGCCATTATCCACTAACAGACCCAACGAGATAATGAGTGCTGCCAGCGATACTTTGTTGAAACCCAAATTGAGTACTCCCAAAAAGAAGAAGCTGGAGAGGATGACCATAGGTAAAAGAGCTGCCACCAACGAACCCAACCTAAAGCCCATGAAAAAGAGCATTACGGCCAATACGATAAGCACGCTTTGCAATATATTCATCAAAAAGTCGTTCACCTGCTCGTTCACTACCCTGTCTTGCGAAGCCGAACGAACCACCTCCACACCCACCGGCAAATTGCTATTAATATCTAACAGTGCTTTATCAACATCTTCACCCAGACGCACAATATTGGCACCATCTTTAAGCGAGATAAAGAGCGCTATAGCGGGCTTTCCGTTGATGTTCACAATTTTTTCGCGTGGAGAGACATAATCGCGATAGATGCGTGAGGTGATATCTTCTAAAAAGACAGAAGCCCCGGAGGCTGTGGGAATCAATGTTTTTCTCAGATCATCTAACGTACTAAAACTACCGGAAGGGGTAAGCGTTATACGTTTACGTCCTATATTTATCTCGCCGCCCGGATAAAGAATATTGGTGCCCGAGATGATGTTGCTCAGTTTTGAGACATTAAGTCCGTAACGCGATAGTTGCTTGTCATCAAACTCAATAAAGATACGTTCTTCCTGCACGCCGCCATACTTTATTTTGGAAGCATCGGGCAACAACAACAGCTCATCACGCACATCTTTGGCGTAATCTTCCAGGATATTGTAGGGTACCCCGTCTCCGGTAACGCCCAATATAATGCCGAAAACCGTTCCAATATCTTCATCTTTTACTATCGGTCCATATATTCCCTGCGGGAGCGAGGGTTTCAGGTCATTCACCTTATTCCTCAGGTTTTCCCAAACGGGCTGGAGATGCTTTTGATCCACCTGTACTATCAGCTCTACCGTAATGACTGATAAGCCGGCACGCGATTCACTCTCAATGGTCTTGATTTCGGCCATTTCGCGAATAACTTCTTCCAGCGGATCGGTAACTAATTCTTCCACTTGTTGCGGATTGGCGCCCGGAAATTGCGTAACCACTGTGGCAAGTCGTATGGTATAGGGTGGCATGCTATCGCGCTCCAAATTAAAATAGTTAGCAACACCAACTACAGCCACTATCAAAAATACAATAATGGTAGTTCGTGTATTATTTAGAGTAATATTTGTAAGATTCATGATTGAATGGATGATTGAATGAGTGTCATTCGTTAATGTTGAGCAGCTTTACCCTGCGTCCATCATATAAAGAGCTTAGTCCGGCAGTAATTACAATGTCTCCTTCCGAGAGACCTTCTGTAACAGAATATCCCAATGGAGTTAATTCTCCAGTAGTTACTTCACGGCGTGTGGCTACGTAGATATCAGGTTTTTCACTTTGGAGTGCCACATAAACAAAGTCTCCATCAGCATCGTGGTTTACTGCATCGGTAGGCACAATCACTGCCTTCAGGCTTTCGTTGGTCGCCATCAGAGGAATGTTTACGGTTCCCGTCATGCCCGGTAGTAAATTACCCATTTGCCCGGTGAGTTTTACTATCACCGCATAAGTTGAAGTATTGTCTGTGCCCGTACTCATCTCCGAAATAGTTCCGTTATACAACTGGTCAGGCAAGCTACCAAAGCTTACCGTCACCTTTTGACCTCTGCTAACCCGTCCAACAACATTTTCGGGGACTGCGCTTCTCACCTCAATATTGGAGGTAGAAGAGAATGCCGCTATGGGCTGCCCGGCGCCTACCATCTCGTTTTCATCGGCCATTATGGCCGTTATGGTACCATCATAGGGTGCTCTGAGCAGGGTGTAGTCCAACTGGTTTTTAGCTGCTTCCACCTGTGCATTCGCACTGCTTGCCATGGCCAGCGCCGACTCGTACTGTGCCTTCGACTTTTCAAAGTCGCTGAGAGAAGCACTGTTGTTGGCATACAAGCTTTCCACACGCTGGTAGGATGACTTAGCAGCTATCAATTGCACCTGTGCATTTTTTTGAGACATCACTGCTTTGTTGTAATTGATGCGGTAGTCGGTATTGTCCAGTCGGGCAATCACTTGACCTCTCTTCAAACTGTCACCCAACTCAACAGTAATTTGTTCAATATTTCCACCTACTCTGAAACTCAATTTTGCTTCATTGTTAGGCTGAGAAATGCCGGCAAAGGAACGTATTTCACTCACCGATTGCTTTTCGACTTTCTGATAAAAAACCGGGCGTATCTGCTCCTCCGGTTCTTCTTTGCCGCCACAGGCCGCAAGCAGCAAAACACTTAAAATGATAAGATAGAATTTCATATTTTGAATAGTTGTTTAAATTAAAGATTTGTCTTACCTTACCTGCTCTTGAGTTATCGACATCTGCTCACTTTTCTTCTTTGAAAGCTGTAGGAGAGAGATAGAAGGGGTTTTTCCTGAATTCGTTACTGTTCACTGATCACTTCTTTCTCTTATCAAATACTCCACCAATCTGCTGATATACTGGCTTTTTTCCGTCTCATCTTCCAAAAAAGAGAACCGTCCTTGTAGCCGTTCGGTATGGATATAATCGAGGATGTACTGATAATAGGCATTCTTGGCTGTGAGCCGAGTTTGAATCATGACGTTTTGGGCGTCGATAAGTTGCACTACACTGGCCATGCCCTGCGAATAGGCATCTTGTACAACACCGAAGTTGTCAGCAGCAGCTTTTGCGGCGTTTTGCGATAAATCCAAATCACGATAAGAGGCTTTCAGCAACTGCACATTTGAGCGTATGCCTTGCTCCAGAGTGCTGAGTAGCTCCTCCTTTTGCCAGGTTATTTTAGTCTGTTCGATGGTGGCACGTCTGGTTTCTGCACTTTTACGGCCTCCTTCAAAAATGGGCAAACTTACACGCACCCCTACGTTCCACGTTAGGTCATCAGGTGGTGGTGGGATAGGTAATTCCGGATTGCTGTAAGTGCCATCGCGCACGAAAGTCTGATCGACGCCGCCAAAAAGTGACAGCTCGGGAATAAACATTCGTCGAATGTGCATGGCTTTTTTGCGGTCTACAATCTGCCCTGCAGTGAGCAGTTGTTGCAACTCTGGCGACCAAGTGTGCATTTCGGAAATCAAAAAATCCGCATATTTTTCGGTAAGATCCGGTCTTTCGAAAAACGAAGAGAGCAACTCCTGATTCAACACCACCGATTGCCCAATAGTTGTTGAGTCAATCGTAGCTATGGAGTTGGTGATGGAAGTGTTGAGCATCTGATTAAGTTGATACATAGCCGACTTATATCTTGCTTCTGCATTGTTCAACTCCATTTTATTTAGATTGAGTTCACTCGTCCAGCGATTCACATCCGAGATTCCGCCTTCGCCGGTTTTCTCCTTTGCCCTGGCCATCTCAAGATTCTGCAATGTGGCGTAAACGTTGTCGTTTTTTATTTGCAGGTTACTTTTGGCAAACAACAATGATATGTAAACCTGAGATACATTTGAGACTA
>JAQVGF010000171.1 GCA_028696875.1 Dysgonamonadaceae bacterium | reverse complement strand
TCCCTGTTTCCCGAACCAATTAGAATTGCCAATAACTCAGAATCCGATAAGGCAGATGCACCTTTCATCAGAAGTTTCTCTCTGGGACGATCTTCTATCGCCCAGTTTTTTAGCGTTACACGAGTTAAGTTTGGCTTTGACATAACCTTATTTTTTAATAGAAAAACAACTTCATCTACAAAGATAAAACAAAAAAGAACATCTTAAAGTCAGACGTTCTTTTTTGTTAAATTATATTTCTTCGTAAAAATAGATTATTCCTTTGCCCGTTCTACATAAGTTCCGGTACGCGTATCTATTTTAATTCTTTCTCCTGTTTCAATAAACAGAGGAACGCGCACTTCTGCACCGGTTTCAACCGTGGCAAGTTTAAGGGCGTTTGTTGCGGTATCGCCACGCAGTCCGGGTTCGGTATAGGTTATTTCTAAAACTACATGCGTAGGCATTTCTGCCGTTAAAATAGTTTCACTTTCTGCATGCACTTGTACTTCTACAATGTCACCTTCTTTCAGGTACTGCACTCCTTCTATCTGCTCACCATGTATCGACAGTTGTTCAAAAGTTTCGGTATTCATAAAGTGATATCCCATATCATCTTTGTATAAGTATTGATAGGGACGACGCTCAATTCGCACTTCATCAACCTTTACGCCGGCATTAAATGTTTTATCCAATACTCTTCCGGTTTCAACATTTTTCAGTTTTGTGCGAACAAAAGCTGCACCTTTTCCGGGTTTTACATGAAGAAATTCTACTATAAAAAAATATTGACCATCTAAGTCAATACACATTCCATTTCTAAAATCAGCTGTTGTTGCCATAAAAAAGTTTGTTTTAATTTTGATGTAAAAGTAGACAAATAGTTCCAATTTGCCAAACTTGATAATGTATAGTATCCTCATTCATTCAATTTTAAACTATTCAATGAATTGCAAAAAATATGAATAAGTATAGAAGTATAATGTGTCAATTCATAATGTGCGTAAATTTTTGTATATTTGTTTAGTTAGAAAGCGTCTGTCAGAAAACAATAAAATTCAACATATATAATATTATGAAAAAAAAATTAGTAGTACTTACAGGAGCGGGCATGAGTGCCGAAAGTGGAATTGCAACATTTAGAGATACCGACGGGTTGTGGGAAAATCACCGCGTAGAAGATGTAGCTTCACCTGCAGGTTTTTCTGCAAATCCTAAATTGGTTCTTGATTTTTATAATGCACGACGTAAAGACCTTTTAAAAGCAAAACCCAACGCAGGACACATTGGGTTGGCCGAAATGGAAACGGATTTTGATGTTTCCATTATTACCCAAAATGTGGATAATCTTCACGAACGAGCAGGCAGCTCAAATGTGCTCCACTTACATGGAGAGCTTATGAAGTCACGCTCTACGCGAGATCCATCAATTATTTATGAGATGACGGAAGAGAATTACGAAATCAATATAGGAGACAAATGTGAATTAGGTTCTCAATTGCGCCCCGACATCGTGTGGTTTGGTGAAGCTGTGCCAATGATAGAAAAAGCTGCGTCGGTTGTGCAACAAGCGGATATAGTTGTTATTATTGGAACATCGCTCAATGTATATCCGGCTGCAGCATTGGTGGATTATGCTAAATCGGGCACTCCGCTCTATTTAATCGATCCAAAAGATGTAAGAGGTGGACGTAGAAACATCACTTTTATCCAAAAGGGAGCATCAGAAGGGGTGAAAGAACTTAGAAGATTGCTTCAAAAGAGCTAATCTTGAGCTTCCACCAAAAAATATTTTTTGAGAGAAATTCTGGGATTTTCTTTTGCCGCATTTCATTTAAATTGCTATAAATGAGCTCACTCCGAAAACCCTCAAATGCTGATTATTAGTCTTTTCTGCCCTTTGTCCCTGAAGGGAAAAGCCTAATAATCAGCACTCAGCCAAAGTTCCCTTCAGATAGAGGATTTAGGAGCGGAAATCAGTGAGATTGACTTTTCGGAGTAAACTCATAAATAGTATTTGACAAGAAAACAAGATTTTCTTACAAAGAGTAAATAAATGCGTTCCGAATTTGATGTTTTGCGACTCTACGAGAGAAAAATGGAGATTTCGGAGAGGACTCAATCTTGTCGAAAAAAACATTTTAAAAACAAAACAACGAAGCATTCTCTTTTTAACGACTCACTTTATTATCTTTGTGAATTAATAGATAGTCTTTGCCTTTTTCTTATCAAAGACTCAAAAAACAAGAGGTTTTCTGGCAGAAACTATATAATTACAGATACGAATAAACAAAAAAGATCAAATATTGTGGCAAAACCAATCGCAGATACACCCTTGATGAGACAATATTCACAGATAAAAAAGCAGCATCCCGATGCTATTTTGTTGTTTCGTGTAGGCGATTTTTATGAAACCTTTTCGGAAGATGCCATTACGGCTTCAGAAATATTGGGAATTACCTTAACTCGCCGAGCTAATGGTGCTGCGCAATATGTGGAGTTAGCCGGATTTCCTCACCATGCGTTAGACACCTATCTTCCTAAATTGGTGCGTGCCGGTAAACGTGTGGCTATATGTGATCAGT
This sequence comes from Dysgonamonadaceae bacterium, assembly GCA_028696875.1. Taxonomy (GTDB): domain Bacteria; phylum Bacteroidota; class Bacteroidia; order Bacteroidales; family Dysgonomonadaceae; genus UBA2632. Next base: position 2,257 of record JAQVGF010000171.1, on the reverse strand, counting down.
TGGAAGATCCAAAAAAAACAAAAACGCTGGTAAAACGCGGTATAACTGAGCTGGTAACACCCGGCGTCTCTATCAATGACAATATTCTCAACCACAAAGAAAACAACTTTTTGTGTGCTATCCATTTTTCAAAAAAAATGTGTGGTATTGCGTTGTTAGATATTTCTACCGGAGAGTTTTTAACCAGCGAAGGATTGGTAAACGATATAGATAAATTGTTAGCCAGTTTTTCACCCAAAGAAATACTCATTGAGCGAGGAAAAAAGAAAGAGTTTGAAGAAAAATTTGGGAATCATTTCTTTCTCTTCGAATTAGACGATTGGGTTTTCACAGAAGAGTCAGCCAACGATCGCCTTTTGAAACACTTTCAAACAAAAAACCTGAAAGGTTTTGGTGTAGCACATCTCAATCTGGGCATCATTGCATCGGGTACCATTCTGCACTACTTGGACGTTACTCATCATATACAAAATGATCATATCATTGCCATTAAGCGCATTGAAGAAGATCGGTTTGTACGATTGGATAAATTCACCGTGCGGAGTCTGGAGCTCGTTTCTACCATGAACGAAGATGGCAAGAGTTTGCTCGACATCATGGACAAAACTATCTCCCCAATGGGCTCACGGATGATGCGCCGATGGCTCTTGTTCCCTCTCAAAGACCTTTCTCCCATTGAAAAACGATTGGAAGTGGTGGAAAATTTCTTTCGTGAAACCGAACTTAAATCATTGGTGCAAACATACGTTGCTCAAATAGGTGACTTAGAACGTATAATTTCTAAAGCAGCTGTGCGGCGAATCTCGCCGCGGGAAGTTGCTGCAATCAAAACAGCACTCACTGCCATTGAACCCTTACGGGATGCTTTCTTGGCTTCAGATAATAAGAGCCTACAAGAGATGGGCGAAAAGCTAAATCCCTGTCCGCTAATACGAGATCGTATTGCAAGGGAACTTATTGCCGAACCGCCTGCTCTCCTCAACAGAGGAGGATTTATAAGCAAAGGAGTCAACAGAGAGTTGGATGAATTACGGGATATTGCTCATTCCGGGAAAGACTTTTTGCTTCAGATCCAACAACGTGAAAGCAAAAAAACAGCCATTCCTTCACTCAAAATCGGTTTCAACAACGTATTTGGCTATTACATTGAAGTGCGCCACGCGCACAAAGACAAAGTACCCAAGGATTGGATCCGTAAACAAACATTGGTGAGCGCCGAAAGGTATATCACTCAGGAATTGAAAGAGTATGAAGAGAAAATATTAGGAGCAGAAGAGAAAATATATGCGCTGGAGATTGAGATTTTCAATTTATTGGTTGAAAGCCTTATTGAATATATCCCAACAATACAGATAAATGCGAATATAATTGCGCGATGCGACTGTTTGTACTCATTTGCCAGAATTGCACAGGAAAACAGATACATTCGTCCCGAACTGAACACTTCGCTTGAGTTGGAGATCAAAAAGGGTCGTCATCCGGTAATTGAAATGCAGTTGCCACCCGATGAGCCTTTTATTGCCAACGATGTTTATTTGGATAACGACACCCAACAGATTATCATCATAACCGGACCAAACATGTCGGGAAAATCCGCTTTGTTGCGACAAACAGCGCTCATCACCATTATGGCACAAATGGGAAGTTTTGTTCCGGCCGAATCGGCAAAAATTGGTTTGGTGGATAAAATTTTCACGCGTGTGGGTGCGTCCGACAACATATCGTTAGGCGAATCAACGTTTATGGTGGAAATGAACGAAGCGGCCAATATTTTGAACAATCTTTCTACCCGCAGTTTAATCCTATTTGATGAATTAGGACGTGGCACGAGCACATACGATGGTATTTCAATTGCTTGGTCAATTGTGGAATATATTCATGAAAACCCAAAAGCACGTGCGAAAACGCTTTTTGCTACCCATTATCACGAACTAAACGAAATGGAAAAATCGTTTAAACGAATCAAAAACTTCAATGTTTCGGTCAAAGAAATTGACAACAAAATAATTTTCTTGCGAAAATTAATTGCAGGCGGCAGTGAACATAGCTTTGGGATACACGTTGCACAAATGGCAGGTATGCCCCCAAGCATTACCCAACGTGCAGAATCCATCTTAAAAGAGATGGAACAACACAACCGCAAAAAAGGAATTTCTAAACCACTTACCGAAATTGTTGAAAAACGAGAGGGCTTTCAATTAAGTTTTTTCCAGTTAGATGATCCCGTTTTGAGTCAGGTGAGAGATGAAATAATCAA
>JAQVGF010000025.1 GCA_028696875.1 Dysgonamonadaceae bacterium | reverse complement strand
TTTTCATTTATCGCTCTTCACTTTTCGTTTAATAAGGTAATAAGGTTGGGTTAGGTGGTTAATCAACGATTACTAAGGGTTTATATACAAAACCAAATAAGGTTTTTGGATGCAAAAGAAATAGGAATTCAGAATTCATGAATTGTAAATCGAAAATCGGAATTAGGATACAACAATGATGCAATATTTAATCTATCACGCCTTACCCTACATACCTTGCATTTTATAACTAACGCATCATTCTCAACTTTTAATTCTTAATTCTTAGTTCTTAATTCTTAATTCTTAGTTCTTAATTCTTAGTTCTTAGTATCATACCACCTCACACCACAAACCGCATACCACACCCTACCCTACTTCAATTATTAAGTATTTCGTCAAACTCCAAAAGCGTTGTGTATCTGTTATTACAAACGTTAAGTTTCCATCGTCTCCTTTTTCAAATTCATAGGTTCCCTCGGGATGAGTTGACCACAATTTACCTTTCTTATCATAAAGTGGAATGCGGGTAACTTCTCTGATATCAATTTTAAGAAAATAGTCTTTATTGAAAGCTCCGTCCAAAACTTTAGTTGATTGTAAGAAACCTCCCGAAAGAATTTTCTGATCTTTCAGTTCGCGTGCAGTTCCAAATACATAATAAGCAGTATTTAGCGATTTTTCTTGTTCACGAATGGTTACAGACTGCTCTTCTAAATGACCCGAAAGTTCAGTTACATTCGTCGATAGTTGGGCAATTGTTTCATCTCTACGAGAAAGTTCTGTTTGCAAATTGACAATGTTCTGAGCACTCTCTTCCATTTGTTGGTTAAGTCGGTCAATAGTTCGTTTCAGTGTCCCCACTTGTCCGGAGCTCGCAGAATATTTCTTGTTCAATTCTGCTAATTGAGCTTTGTTCTTTTGGAGGATTTCGTTAATCATCTTGAAGTTGTCGTTAATACGTTGCTTGGTATTAGCGCTCAATTCTCCCTTTTCGGTAGATTGCATGGCTAAATACTTCTCGGCTTCACGAATTTGATTGAAATTCTCTTCCACGTCATCAATAACTGCCATCATCTCTGCAACCTCTGTGTCAGCCGTTACTCCGTGCATTAGAAGTGAGTCGCGTTCTGCTTGCAAATCTTTGTACTCTTTTGATTCTTTCACGTTGGTACACGAAAAGAGAACACCCATGCTAATAAGTAGTAAAATAAATAATTTCTTCATATCTATATAATTTTAGTTTAAACGATAATAGGCATAGTTTGGTTTAAAAATTGTCATCCTTTTTATTTTTCTCTTTGCCATTTACAACAATTACAAACTCCCCTCTGGGTTCGTTATTGGTAAAATGGGCTATCAACTCAGCTACTGACCCACGAATTGTTTCTTCGTACAATTTTGATATCTCACGCGAAACCGAAACATAACGGTTTTCGCCAAACGTCTCGGCAAATTGCGTCAGTGTTTTCATCACCCGATAGGGAGATTCATAAAACACCATTGTGCGTTGCTCGTTTTCGAGCTCTCTCAAACGTGACTGTCGTCCTTTCTTATGAGGCAAAAAGCCTTCGAAGCAAAACCTGTCACTTGGCATGCCGGACATCACCAGAGCCGGCACAAAAGCCGTAGCGCCCGGCAAACATTCAACACCTATTCCATTTTCGATACACGAACGAACCAACAAAAACCCGGGGTCAGAAATTGCAGGTGTTCCTGCGTCTGATATTAAAGCTACATCGGCTCCCGTTAGGATACGTTCAACTATTTGTTGGCTACTTTTATGTTCGTTAAATTTATGGTGTGAAAACATTTTGGTTTCAATTTCGTAGTGTTTCAATAAAAAACCACTCTTTCGTGTATCTTCCGCCAAAATAAAATCACATTTCTTTAAAACGTTTATCGCTCTAAACGTCATATCTTCTAAATTGCCTATGGGCGTGGGCACTACATACAATATTCCTTTGTTTCTGCCTTCGTTCTCACCCATTTAAAAACCTTCTTTTAGCAAATCCAGAAATTTTTCAACAGTTTCGTCCTTAAAGTCCCAATCGGTATTATTTTCCAAATAATTTTTGCATCCTGCAAAAGTAGCAAAGGACTGCATCTTTATCATCATATTGTTCATTGCTTGCCTGTCGTTATTGAACAACTCGCGTTGAAACAAAAAACGGTCGTTCAGACTGATGCTTCGTTTTGAGTCCATTATTGTGTGATTGGTTGGCTGCATATCATTCAATGATTTATTTGCAGCATGCAGCGGATTTATATGGGAATCGTCAGTTGCGCTTTCTTTTACAAAATCAGATTCTTCAGTATTTATTGATTCTGATATGAGAGGTGTCGGTTTTGTTTCACTATCCTTTTCATCAGACAACGGAAAATCCTCCTTAATTTTTTCTTTTGATATTTTCTTTGATGATGAAAGTGGCTCCGAAGGCGATACTTCTTCCTTAACACTCTGTTTCTCTGCTTCTACATTTCTTTTATCATCTTGTTCGTAACTCTCTTTTTTTTCTTTCTCGGAAGATTCTGTTTGCTCTGATGCTTCAGATAGAAATTGTACAAGTTTTTCCATTTGACTTTTCATATCTTCAATCTGAACAAATTCAAGAGTATGCAACAATCGCATGATTTCTTGAGTTTGCTTGAACGCTTCTTTGAAAAAAGAAAAAGGAATCGACTGGTTTTCTTTCAGTTTAATCACCTTAGATTCTAATTCTTGAATTTCATTGAGCAACGATTCTATATATTTATTTTTCATTGTTTTTTTTAATTAGCGATTAGCTGTTAGGCGTTAGCGAGTTAGCTGTTAGCCGTTAGCTGTTAGCAATAAGCTGACTGCTGATAGCTGATAGCTGATAGCTGACAGCTAATGTTCCTTACAAATTTAATAATTAATCGGAACCGGCAACATACTTATCTGCCAAATTCACAAGATATAACATTTTTGTGCTACGTGTGATTGATGTATACAGCCAACGATAGAAGTTATCGCCCAAATGATTGGGATTGATATAACTTAAATCGATAAAAACATTTTTCCATTCACCCCCTTGCGCTTTGTGGCAAGTAACTGCATATCCATATTTCACTTGTAACGCATTGTAATAAGGATTGTTTTTTATTTGTTTGTACCGATCACGTTTCGATCCAATGTGAGCATACTCTTCTGTTAACGCACCATATAACATATTACTGTGTTGATAAGCGGCACCGGCAGATTCAGTATGCAGGGCATCTAAGTTTATTTTTGCTTCAAACTCAATATCGTAATTCTTATGATATAAAAGTGCGTCGCAAAATCTTAATCCATACAACTCTTCGTGATTTCTTATTCGAAGGACTTCCACAAATTCTCCATTTGCAATAAAATCAACCTTTTCTTCTTCTTTCAACCAGAAGTAATTGTTTTTTGTAACCATAAGCAGATCGCCATTCGATAATTCTTCTTCCCGATAGAGCACACTATTTCTGATTCCATTATTAAAGATATTTACGCTTTTATTGGAACGCGATATTACAATTGTCTCCTCCACTCCATCGCGGGAATAGCAAGCAGATATCTCTTCAATCAAATCGTTGCCCGAAATCCTTTCTACATCGTTATAACCATTCAGCTTCAATTGGGGAGTATTTTCGGTAACTCCTGCACTTAAAGCATTGCGCAACAATGTTGCGTTATAGAGAATTCCCGATTCTTCGGATTGGCGCATAATCTCAGTGAGAGTAAATTCCGATACAATCAATCCATACATTTGTAGTTCCTTCACATCCATTGCCGGACTTATATCCTGTTTCACAGGCGGCAACTGTGCCGTATCTCCCAAGAACAACATCTTGCAATTTGTGCCAGAATAAACATATTCAATCAAATCGTCTAACAATCTCCCGGTACCAAAAAGGGAATTTTCGTTTGAATTATTACTTATCATTGAGGCTTCATCCACAATAAACAAAGTGTTTTGATGCAAATTGTCTGTTAGTGAAAATGAAGCTCCCGTATCGCTCATGGATTTTTGTCGATATATTTTCTTGTGAATGGTATAAGCAGGTTCGTCTGAATAGAGCGAAAACACTTTTGCAGCTCTTCCCGTGGGTGCCATAAGCACAGTTTTTTGCTGAAACATCGCCATGGTTTTCACCAATGCACCAATTAAGCTTGATTTTCCGGTTCCGGCATATCCTTTTAAAAGAAAGATCTCTTCAGATTTTGGTTTAAAAATAAATTCGACTATTTTTGTAATAGCGCTTTTTTGATCATTAGTAAGAGAAAAAGGAAAGTTTTCCTTTAATTTCTCGATGAAATAGCTGTTTATCATTTTTTTCATATAATTTTCAACGTAAAAGTAGCACAATTATCATTCTTTTTCTAAATTTGTAATCTAAATTAGCAAAAGCATTTAATAGAAAATAATAAAAAAGGAAAAAAGTCCATGAAAGTATTAGTAAAAGTTGTTTTAGTTGCTGCAATTGGTCTCTTGATTTTCATAAGCTGGAAAAGCATTCAAGGACCTATTGATTTTCAGAAACAAAGCGAGATTCGCAACGAAGCTGTTAAACAGAGACTTATTGATATCCGTACAGCACAAGTGGCTTTTCGTGAAGCCAAAGGAGAATATACGGCAAGTTTTGATTCTTTGATTAATTTCGTGAAAAATGGAGAAGTGGCAATGCTCCAAAAATATGGAGATTTAACCGAAGAACAAATGGAAGCAGGTATGACTGAGTCTAAAGCCATGAATATTATTAACACCGGAAATGAGACTGCCATAAAAAAAGCCGGTTTGTGGGATGGACAAAACAATAGACCTCAACTTCGGCGTGACACAATTTTTGTTCCTGTAATAGAGAATCGTTTCACTAATCGTAGAAATTTCGCACCCGATTCATTACGCTACGTTCCCTACGGAAACGGAGCACAATTTGAAATGGCTACCGATACACTTACTACTTCATCCGGTTTCACCATAAATGTTTTTGAAGCAAAAGCACCTTATACTTCGTATTTGGGCGATTTAAACAAGAACGAATTGAATCTGTTGATTGAAAACGTACGAAGCCTGCCGGGCGATAGATATGTTGGGATGAGAGTTGGTTCTATTAAGACAGCAAATAATAACGCGGGTAATTGGGAGTAGAATTCTTTGCAAGAAAAAGGCAAATACTGCGTTACTCTCGTTTTTGAAACAGTTATCTCGCCTTGGCGAGACGAAAGCTTCCGCCAGAGCGGAACAGGCTTTGTCTTTGCCTTTTTCTTATCAAAGACTCAAAAAGCAAGTGGTTTTCTTTCGGACACTCACATACTCTTTAACAAGCTTATTGACATTGTATGCAACATCTGATAGAGACCAAAATTAATGATTCCCTTACCGGCATTAGATTTATTAAAAGCCGAATTACTCTCTAAAATAGCTGTATGTTTTTCCCAGATAACATCGATTTTATTCAATCTAAAACTTATATACTATCCATTCGGCTAATGCCGAGTGGATTTTATTTTTCTATTCATAGTCCAACGGATAGCACTGTTTTTTTTCAAAACAATGTTTTATTTAGTAAAAACATCAGTTACCTTAAGAACATTGAGAAATTAATCTTCGATTTTTCCTTTTTTTCTAATAATTTCAGAGAGATAAATGTGATATACGTGAACGATAAACTCACACTTGTTCCCGCTGAGTTTTATAACAAAAAGCTGATCGATGAGCTTTTAGCGTTCAATCATCACAGTTTCGAAAACAAAGTAATGAGCAATAATATTGACAAATTAGGTTGTAGACTAATTTGGGGAATGAACGCAGAACTTTACAGTTTTTTGAATCGAACGCTTCTCAATCCAAGATTTTCAAACCATTTAGCCTTTCTAATGCCTTTCTTTAATAAGTTGCACGATAAGACAACAGCAGCATTATACATCAATTTCAACGACGATGAAATGATAGATGCTATTGCTTTTTCAAATGAAAAACTTATCTTAGCAAAAACATTCCAGGCAAAAAACTCGTTAGAAGCCTGTTATTACATTCAAAAAACGTGGGAAGTTCTAAACTTAGATGCACATTCAGACAAAATATTTTTTTCCGGTAAAACCGAAAAAAACAAAACATGTATCGATACTATCAAGAAGTTAATTCCTCAATCAAAAAAACTGTTTGTTGAACTTGTAAGTGAATTAAAGATAGATCAAAGTGAAACTCCCACAGAAATATTGTATCAATTATGCGAATTATAAGCGGAAAATATAAATCCAGAAGATTTCAACTACCGACTCACTTCAAAGCCAGACCAACAACCGACTTTGCAAGAGAAAGCCTGTTCAACATTCTAAACAATTGGTTAGATTGGGAAACAACGAACGTATTGGATCTTTTTTCAGGTAGTGGAAGCATTGCGTTTGAGTTTGTTTCGCGTGGATGCCCCTACGTGATTAGCGTTGAATCAGACACAAAAAATCATGCTTTCATTCAAAAAATCAAAGAAAAACTGGATGCGAAAGAGATGCTGGTAGTAAAAGCAGACGTTTTTTCTTTTTTAAAAACAAGCAACCAGGCGTTTGATATAATCTTTGCCGACCCACCCTACGATTGGAAAGATTTGGAAACAGTATTGTTAAGAGTTTTGGAAAGCAATCTATTGAGACCAAACGGCTTGTTTATTTTGGAGCATTCCAAAAAGGATAGTTTCACCGAGCATCCTCTTTTTAAGGAAGAGCGCAAGTATGGAAATGTTCGATTTTCGTTTTTTGAAAAGAAAGAGATTTGAGAGAGTGAAGAGTTAAAAATTAAAAGTTGATAATGCGCGGGAATCATACATCACCACATCAACAAATCATCACATCAACAAATCACTTACCACAGACTCCTCTTTCCTCCTACAAAATATTCCTATTTTTCTCAGCCTTTTTAGTTAAATATTCCGTTATAATATTTTCGCTGCTAATTGTAGCTTCTACTTTTTTATACTTTTCTTCTGCATCAGCAGTTTCTACTTTTATTTCCGGAGCAGGTATAACCTCTTGTTTCACGACAATGTTTTTCCCGATAGACAATCTGGTAGAGCGCATTCCGTTCATGCTTTGCAGTTGAGCCACCGTCGTTTGGTTTCTTCTTGCAATAGCACCCAATGTATCTCCCTTTCTAATGCGATAGTACGTTTTTTTAATCTCTCCACCGGCAGTAGTTTCATTTTTTTCTACCACTGCGATGGGTTGAGCTGTTTGCCTTACGATAAGTCTTCTTCCAATGGACAACTTTGTGCTCTTCATTCCATTCATTTGCTGCAAGCGCGACACAGTAGTCCCGTTTCGTCTCGCAATTGCTCCCAGAGTGTCTCCTTTTTTTACACGATAATAAGTATTCAAAACATTGCCATTCGATGCCAATCCATCGTTCAGGCTGTTCAGCGTTTGTTTGCGATGAGTTAAATAGAGCGATTTATTATGGTTCACAATTTCATCTTTATTGCTTATAAAAGCATATACTTCCTGGGTGGGCAAAACCAGAGCATACGATTTATGATTCCCCGGAATTATATCGCGTTTAAATTGCGGATTATATCTTCTAATCTGATCGATAGGGATATCCAGCACAGCAGAAATTTGTTTAAAATGAACTTCATCCGTTACATGAACTGTATCTAACGCAATGAAATCATTGGATGATTCCTGCGGACAAATACGGTGCTCATCGTAATAGTTCATCACATAATTTGCCGCAATAAACGCCGGCACATAACCACGCGTTTCGCGAGGAAGCTTGTAGTAAATATCCCAATAATCTCTTTTTCCACCACTTCGAGCTATTGCTTTGTTCACATTTCCCGGTCCACAATTGTAGGCAGCAATAACCAAGTTCCAATCTTCGTATATCTGATACAAATCGTTCAGATAGCGTGCAGCAGCTTCTGTAGCTTTATATGGATCGCGTCGTTCGTCCACCAAACTATTTACCTCCAGCTTATACAGTTTGCCTGTTTGCAACATAAATTGCCACAAACCCGTAGCACCCATCCGCGAGACGGCAACCGGATTCAAAGCAGATTCTATCACCGGTAAATATTTTAGTTCCAACGGCAAATCGTATCTATCCAAAGCTTCTTCGAACATGGGGTAATAATATTCGCCTAATGACAACATATAACTCACCAATTCGCGACGCTTCTTGGTATACATTTCAATGTATGACCGCACCACGGAATTGTATGACAATTCCATAACCGTGGGTAAGTCGTATAAACGTTGCATATAAACCGAATCGCTGAAAACAACATTCACTCCTTTGCTACATTGATTCTCAGAGTTTGAGAAATCGACTTGCCAATTGTGAAGTAACTTGCTTAAGTTTTCATTCAGATTTTCAGGAACAACAATAGAACTGTCTTGAATAGTTTCTTTGAGAGGGTTTGTTTGTTTTTCTTTTTTTTGATTTTGAGAAATCAAAACAGGTATGCTTATTAGAAAGAGTACCCATACTAAAAAAGCATTTTTTCTCATTTTCATTAAAATTTAAATGGTTTCAAAAGCTGATGCTACACTGAACACCGAAGCTGTTTGCTAAATAATCTGTTTTTTTAATAATAGTAGGTTCCACACGAAGAGATAAGTCCGAACTGATATCAAAATCGAAAAGTTGTGCATCAACGTATGCATCTAAAATACTAATTGCATACATAGCCACCGTGCCGATAATACTTAAATCGCGATAGCGACGATAAAAATCCTTGCGCCTTTTGAAAACGGTTTTCAACCATTCTTGATCTGCCGTTTCGGGATCTTGTCCATAGGGCAAAAAGTTTTTCCAACTATCGGTCGCAGGATCATCGTCCATAATATCTTTGTATGCGTTGGAATAATCGGTATAATATCTTCCGTTCCACGATATGGCATACGTAAAACCAATAAATCCGCCATACACAATCGGCAGTTTCCAATATTTCCGATTATAAATCTGTCCCAATCCCGGAAAAATTGCCGAATAGATAACCGCTTTCTTTGGGTTTGGTGTAAAAGTATTTGACTTAAGTGTCAAAGGGATTGATGTGGTATCCTTGATGACTACAACCGATTTACTTGGAACTGTATCCGGCGGAGTTGATTGTAGTACTACAGGGATTGTATCAATAGGGAATGCGAGACTATCGACCTTAATTGGAGGCAAAGTATCGGGACTTAGCTGCAAGGTTTGTTGAGCATGTCCGATAGAGAAATTCAATAAAACGATACAACTAATTATTTTTATGCCTAATAGCCTCATCTGATAGGAAACTTTATTTTTTAATTACGTCGAATATCCCAATAATTCGTTCCAAATCTTCATTTGAGTTAAATGGAATTGTTATTTTCCCTTTGCCGGATTTTGAATATTTAAAATCAACTTGCGTATCAAAAAAACGTGATAAATGATTCTTCAATGCATCAAATTCGTCTGGTGTTTTTTGAACCGATTTTGTTTTTTTGCTGCTCTTGGCTTTTGTTTCTTGACTCTCCTCTTTTACCACTGATTCAACTTTCCTTACAGACAAGCCCTCTTTAATAATTCGATTGTATAAGTCTAACTGCACCACGGGATCAGGAATTGTAACCAAAGCACGCGCATGTCCCATATCAATTTTCTTGTCTTTTATTCCCATTTGCACTTCTGCCGGAAGTTTTAGCAATCGCATGTAGTTGGCAATGGTTGCTCGTTTTTTGCCTACTCGTTCGCTCAACTGCTCTTGAGTTAAAGATTGCGAGTTAATCAGTTTTTGGTAGGTAAGTGCAATTTCAATAGCATTTAAATCTTCGCGCTGAATATTTTCAATCAGCGCCATCTCCATTACATCTTCGTCCTCCACAGTTTTCACATAAGCCGGAATGGTGCTTAATTTTGCCATTATAGAGGCTCTGTAACGTCTTTCACCTGCTATTATCTGATATTCGCCATTTTCCAATTCGCGAAGCGTAATGGGCTGTATAACACCTATTTTCTGAATAGATGTAGCCAACTCCTCCATTGTTTCATCATCAAAATCTTCTCGTGGTTGATCAGGGTTTGGTTTAATTTTTGTTAGAGCAATTTCGCTGATATACGATGACCCGTCAGTTTCGTTGTCGTCCATCGTAATTAGTGCATTTAACCCTCTTCCTAAAGCTTTTCTCTTTGACATTTTATTATTTTCCTAAAGTTGAATTACAAAGTTATTCATTTTTTTCGATTAATTCCTTTGCAAGTTGCATATGATTGATTGCTCCACGCGATCCGGCATCGTACATCAAGGCAGGCTGTGCATGGCTTTGAGACTCGCTCAAAGTAACGTTACGGTGAATAACTGAAGTAAAAACCAATTCCTGGAAATGTTGTCTCACTTCTTCGTATATTTGATTATGCAGGCGCAACCGAGAATCGTACATGGTAAGCACAAAGCCTTCAATCTCCAATGTGGGATTTAATTTTGATTTAATTATTTTTATTGTATTCAATAATTTGCTCAACCCTTCAAGTGCAAAATATTCGCACTGAACCGGAATAATCACCGAATCTGCCGCCGTTAATGCGTTCACAGTAATTATGCCTAAAGAGGGGGAACAGTCAATCAAGATATAATCGTATTTTTTTTTGATATCGCTCAAGAGGTCCCTCATTTTGTTTTCTCTATTTGGAAGCTGTACCAATTCTAATTCGGCACCTACCAAATTAATATGAGACGGAACAATATCGATTTTTTCAAATTCCGTTTTAATCAGAATCTCTGAGATTTTTCTTTCTCCAATTAGACCTTCATAAAGTGTTTTGTGGCTCTTTCTCACATCAATTCCCACTCCGGACGATGCGTTGGCTTGCGGATCTGCATCAACAATAAGCACCGATTTTTCTAATGCAGCCAGCGAGGCAGCTAAATTAATGGTTGTTGTCGTTTTCCCAACGCCTCCTTTCTGATTAGCTAATGCTATAATTTTACCCATAGTAATATGTTAATTCTTTAAACAGCAAAATAAATAATAAATCGCTTAATTCTGTGTTAAATAACTACAAGAATGGCTTTTTTGTTGATAACTCGTGAGTAAAATGAATTTTCTTACCTTTTATCTTCATTTTTAAATTGATATGTGAGTTTTTTGAATTCATTTCTTTAAAATCGAAATCGACGCAGCAGTGCAAAAAAAAACCGATTGCCAAATTAAACTTTGACAATCGGTTTTTTATATAAAGTTTGTTTCTAACTAATATTTGCCAGAAAACTACTATTTTTTAAGTCTAACTTATTCTGCCACCACCTCAAATGAAATTTCTACAGAAACTTCTTTGTGAAGTTTTACAGTAGCAGTGTAGTTTCCAACTTCTTTTACTTGATCTTTGATAACAATTATTTTTCTGTCAACTTCAAAACCTTTTTTAGCCAATTCCTCAGCCAATTGAATGTTGGTAACAGAACCAAAAATTGTTCCTGTAGAACTTGTTTTAGCACCAATGGTCAGTGTAGTACCTTCCATTTTGTCAGCTATTGCTTGAGCATCGTTTTTCATTTGCTCAATTTTGTGTGCACGTTGCTTCATATTTTCAGCCAATATTTTTTTGGCAGAAGCCGATGCAAATATAGCTTTTCCTTGCGGAATTAAGAAGTTGCGTGCATATCCTTCTTTCACATCCACTAAATCGTCTTTATATCCTAAGGTTAGAATGTCTTCTTTTAATATTACCTCCATTTTGTTTCCTCCTTTTTTTTATTTCATTAAATCGGTTACGTATGGAAGCAAAGCCAAATGACGAGCTCTTTTTACTGCTTGCGCAATACGACGTTGAAATTTTAGCGATGTCCCTGTGATACGACGTGGTAAAATTTTACCTTGTTCGTTTAAGAATTTTTTCAAAAACTCCGGATCTTTGTAGTCAATATATTTAATGCCATTCTTTTTGAATCGACAATATTTTTTCTTTTTAACGTCAACAGATACGGGTGTAAGATATCTTATTTCTGATTGTTTAGCCATTGTTTATCTCCTCCTTTTTAAAATTATTTTGATTTAGATTTTGTTGTCTCGGCAAACTCTTCTGCTTTGGCAGAAGCATCTTGTTTGGTAGAACGATTTCTTCGCCTTTTTTCCGAGTATTCAAATGAGAATTTATCGTGCTTGGTTGTTAAAAAGCGAAGTACGCGCTCGTCGCGACGGAAATTCACTTCTAATCCGGCAATTGCAGACGGATCAGCACTAAATTCTAACATGCAATAAAAACCTGTCGATTTTTTATCGATGGGATATGCCAATCTGCGCAATCCCCAGCTTTCTTCGTTTATAATTTCGGCCCCTTGGTCCGTAAGGAGGGTTTTGAATTTTTCTACCGCTTCCTTCATCTGTGCATCAGACAAAACGGGAGTCAAAATGAAAACGGTTTCGTAATTATTCATACTAAGAGTTGTTTGTAATTAAATTATATAATAAATTTGAGGCGCAAAGATACTCATATTTTTTTATTAGCACAAAAACATTTATATTCTTTCCGCTAAAATTAGCAGAAAATCATAGGTTTATGCTCGTCACAAGACATTATTAAGTTTTTATTTTGAAACATTTAGTCTTTTCAGGTGTTTTAAATTATTATACACATAAGAAAATTACCTTGGTGTTCGATTAAAAAAAGATTCACATTACACTTTTTAATAAGCACAGCAAAGTGTGTGGAGTGACATGGGTATGCTATTTGAGAATAGGAAATAGTGGTGTGAGGTAGATATTATATATAATTCGTCTTGTTTGAAGATAATTTGAATTTTAACGTCATTGCACTGCAACGTCAAACAGATTATACAGTAATAAGAATTAAAAAAAGATTGCACTTGGAATTAAATATCTATGTCCAATCCACAACTTGCTTTTTATCAGTTCGTACAGGCACACACTTGGGCGTCTCGACTTACAACTTATGATTGCAAGCTAAAAACAAACAGGTAATATACTCAAAAATAAACACTCTCTTTTTGTAAAGAATACTTCATTAATTAGAATAAACAATAGCAATGAACAATCCAAAAAAAATTGATAATCAGGTTATGGTGATTTTTGGAGCTTCGGGCGATTTAACATACCGAAAGCTTCTACCTGCTATTTTCGATTTATATGAAAACAAACTGCTTCCCTCCCATTTTGCCGTTTTAGGAGTGAGCAGAACTAACTTCACCGATCATGCTTTTAGAGATAAAATGGAAAAAGGGATCAAACAGTTCTCACATTATAAAAATGCACCCCAAGCAAGAATTGATCTGTTTTTGTCAAAAGTTTCCTATCTAAGCATGGATACTGGCAATGGAAACGAATATGGAGCATTGAAAAAAAGATTATCCGAAATTAATTTGAAATATAAAACCGATAAAAATTATATCTTTTATCTTTCAACTCCTCCTCAGTTGTATGCAAAAATCCCGAAATTTCTTTATGGACAAGGATTGAATTTGGAACACAAAGGTTTTCGGCGCATAATTATTGAAAAACCTTTTGGACACGATTTAAAATCCGCCCAAGAACTAAACAGACAATTGCTCGATTTTTTCAACGAAGACCAAATCTACCGTATTGATCATTACTTAGGGAAAGAAACCGTGCAAAACCTGATGGTTACACGTTTCGCAAACGGCATTTACGAACCGCTGTGGAACAGAAACTATATTCAACACGTAGAAGTGTCTACGGTCGAAAGCATTGGCGTGGAAGGACGCGGTGGATATTATGACGAAGCAGGAGCATTGCGTGATATGGTTCAAAACCACCTGATGCAACTGATAGCGCTAATTGCTATGGAACCGCCCACAAAGATTAATGCTGAAGCCATTAAATACGAAAAAATGAAAGTCTTTCAAGCCTTACATCCACTTTCCGAGAGTGATTTAAAAAATAATGTGATTCGTGGTCAATACTCTGCTTCTAAAATTCGCGGAGAATCCGTATTAGGGTATCGGGAAGAAAAAAGCGTAGATAAAAAATCACGCACCGAAACGTTTTTTGCCATGAAATGCTTTATCGATAACTGGCGCTGGGCAGGAGTACCATTCTATATTCGTACAGGAAAAAGAATGCCTACACGCGTATCAGAAATTGTGATTCATTTTAAACCATCACCCCAACAACTTTTTCACCAAAATGAAGATAATGACAATCAGTTAATTTTGCGCATTCAGCCCGATGAAGGAATTTTACTTAAAACCGGGATGAAAATGCCGGGCAATGGTTACGAAGTGAAATCAGTAAATATGGATTTTCATTACACCGACTTAGACGATCACTATATCCCCGAAGCATACGAACGATTAATATTGGATTGTATGGCAGGCGACAGCACGCTATTTATGGATGGTCCTTCATTAGAAGAGACCTGGAAGTTTGTTCAACCTATACTTACTTATTGGGAAAATGACAAAAAAGCTCCCCTTTATGGATATCCCGCCGGTTCATGGGGACCCGACAAAATTGACGATTTAATTGAAGGAGAAAATCAAAAATGGCGCTATCCGTGCAAAAACTTATCAGATGATGGCATTTATTGCGAATTATAAACTATATTTATAGCTATGAAAACGAAAACAAAAATATTTGACAATTTAAACGATTTAAACAAGGATTTTACCTTGTGGTTAAAAGAACTTTTATCGGAAAACGAACCCTTGACAATAGCTTTGTCGGGAGGAACAACTCCAAAATCGCTATTCGATTATTGGGCGAAAAATCATGCCGAAGATATTGAATGGAGTAAAATAAAATTCTTTTGGAGTGACGAACGCTGCGTGTGGCCAGACAATGATGACAGTAATTATAAAATAGCAAAAGATCATCTGTTTGACCATCTACCCATTTCGCAAGAAAATATTTTCAGAATCAGAGGGGAAAATGATCCGTACAAAGAGGCAAGGAGCTATAGCGATTTGTTATTAAATGAAGTGGAACAAGTAAATGGCATTCCTCAATTCGATATTATCATGTTGGGAATGGGCGAAGACGGACACACTGCATCTATCTTTCCGCATGAAATGAATTTATGGGATAGCAGCAATTTATGTGTTGTGGCAACTCATCCTAAAACAAGACAAATGCGTGTGAGCCTTTCGGGACGAACCATCAATGCGGCCAAGAATGTGGCATTCTTGGTTACTGGTGCTGCCAAAGCGAAAAAAGTACAGGCAGTGATCGAAGACAAAGAGAAAGCACAAGAAAAATATCCGGCAGCAAAAGTGCAGCCAACATCGGGGAATTTGATTTGGTTTTTGGATAGTAAGGCTGCAAAGTTGTTGGAGAAGAAATAGATTGAAAAGTTATTGATAACAAAGGGGTTTTCGGGAAGACACTATTTAGTAAAAAATATGAAAATAATATATCAGCATATTGACAAAGTTGAGAGACTATGTGATTTAATAGTGGATATAGAGATTGTGCCGAACCCATAGATGATAATGACTCAATTTCATACTCGGAAAAATATTTCAATTTGAAATTTAAGTTAGAAGAAATATTAGAAAAAGAAGTAGATCTTCTTGAACAGAAAGCGATTAGAAATCGATCTTTTAAAAATGAAATTGATCGAGACAAAATTCAAATATATGGAAGAGAATTTAAAAAGATGAACCTCCTCTGAAATGTCTTTTTTTGATAAAAACTTGAGTTTTTACTTTCTACTGTTTCATTTAAATTACTCATAGATAAATCATCCAAATATGAACGTAGCAGTTGCTCAATTTGAGCCAAAAGACGGTGATAAATCCTACAACTTATCCATAATCCAAAAACTTGCGAAAAGAGCTAAATCGAAAGGTGCAGACTTAATCAGTTTTCATGAAATGTCGGTAACGGCATACACTTTCACCAAAAATTTAAGCCTTGAACAGCTAACTGACTTGGCGGAAGAGGTGCCAAACGGAAAAAGTACACAGAAATTAATTGAGATTGCCAAAGAGGTAAATATGCCTATTTTGGCAGGCTTACTGGAAAAATCAGACGGGAAAATATACAATACTTACATCTGCGTTACTGAAGACGGTTTAGTTGCAAAGTACCGAAAATTGCATCCTTTTATCAATAAACATTTATCTGCCGGAAACGAATATTGCGTATTCGATTTATTGGGCTGGAAATGTGGAATTCTAATTTGTTACGACAATAATGTGATTGAAAACGTTAGAGCAACAACTCTTTTGGGAGCGGAATTAATTTTCGCACCACATGTTACGTGTTGTACACCATCGGCAATGCCACATCGTGGTTATATAGACGACAAATATTGGCAAAATCGTGAGAACGATCCCGTATCGTTACGAATGGAGTTTGACGGTCCAAAAGGGAGACGTTGGTTAATGCGTTGGCTACCGGCAAGAGCCTACGACAATGGCGTTTACTATCTCTTTAGCAATCCTATTGGCTACGACGGCGACCAGCTGAAAAATGGCAATTCAATGATAATTGATCCGTACGGAGAAGTTTTATCTGAAATAAAATCATTTGAAAATGACATTGCAATTTCAAAAATAACAAAAGAAAAAATCCGACTTTCAGGAGGTTGGAGATATAAAAATGCGCGCAGACCGGAGTTGTATAAAAACATAATTGGAAAAGATCATAAATCGGACACCACACCAATTTGGATGAAAGATCGATCAAGCGATTAATATTGAAAAATAAAGCAATAGAAGATATTCTAACACATCACCCGGCTGGATAGCATCTGTTTAGATTATAAATTGCCCTCAACATATTATAGCTGCACACTATCAAAACAAAATAATAACGCAAAAACTTGAATGGGAAAAAGAATTTTTATCAAAGATTGGTTAGATTTAAAACCATACAGTAAACAAGCCAGAACGGACGGTTATTACCTAAAAATATGTAACGAGATTAAAAAAGCCATTGTAAATAACGAAGAAGCAAATTATCTACAAATACTTCTTCTTGAAGAAGGTATAGATTATTTATCATGCTTTTTAACTTCTTATTTTGAAGATATACTATCCGGCACCAATATTTGGAACTCTTTTGTTAGAATTCATAAGCGATTATACCACAAACCATTGCCATTTTACAATGTAGATGAATATTACGAAGAAGAGATAAACGTTCAGGATGTAAGTTTTTTGATTTGGTATTTTATCAGTTTAATGCGTGATGATATAGTTGTTAGTCCTCTAAATGGCTATATTATTGAAGCGGCAGAAGAAGTAATGACCATATTTGAGGATGCTTGGGATAATGCTCCTGAGAACAAACAATTGATATCCTATTATCAGATTGATAAAAAAGACTTTCATGTTGCACGCAATTTAATCCAAAAAATTCTATTTGAAACATATCTGTTTCATCCTGACACAGCGCAACGATTAAAAGAGTTACGAGAGGCAATAATAGAAGAACACGGAAACAATGAAGAGTTAGAATATGGTGATGTATTAGCATTTTTGTACGAAGTAAAAGATTACTCTGCCCATGCATTTCACACAGGTTTATTTGGTTTTAAAGGAAAAGAATGGGCTGCTGAAATTCTGGGTAATGATCATCCACTCAGCGAAGATTTTTTAAACTTATCGCCCACTATAAAAGGTTTATTCCTGTACAAAGGGCAAGACAAAGATGAGCTGTTCGTTGAACATATTGCCTCAAGCAAAAGGTTTAAAATCAAGAAATATTCTTTCCACAATCCAGACTCATTAAAAAAGATTGATACAATTATGTATATGGGAATTGTTGAATGGAGAAATGAGTGGTGGCTTACCGGCGTCTCTATTAACCAACCATTTGATCCTGATATAATTTTAGAAGAAAAAAACTCGATAGCGAGCAAAAGAGAAGTTCATTTTTTAGACGATCATAAAAAGAAAGACGATGATTTCCTCATTAAGCAATTAAAAGCATTTAAAGATTTCAACAAAGGTGCACAAATTGTATTTCTTCCGACAGAACAAATAAACGAGTATATGAAGAATTTTATAATATATTACACTCATTCACTCGATGCTCCTAAAAAAGCGAAGAAAGAGGCACTAAAAAGAATCATAGAAAAAGATTTTTTTATTCCGATTGAAGAATTAAAAGAAACCGCTGAAGCCTCTGAAACTTGTTTGTTGTTTTATAATCCCAAGAGTGGAATGGAAATTGGGTTGCATATAAATTCTGCTTTTCCTTTACCCAATAATCCTTATTTCGAAGAAGAACAAAGTGACGAAGATATTATGGCTTTGTTTACTTCGGATGAATTGTCAACAGAATTAGCTATGTTCTGCATTGAGAATTGTAAAGATAAATTGCCATTTTTTGATGAGGGAGATATCGGAGCAGTTTATTTGAAAGAGATCGATTTTTTATTGCGATTTTGGAAAGGGGAAAAATACTTTACAAAACTAATGATAACTCATATAGAAGAATAAGATAGATAACTTTGCCAGAGAAGAGTTGAAAATTAAGAATTAAGAGTTAAGAGTTAAGAGTTAAGAGTTAAGAGTTAAGAGAATTAAGAGTTGAAATCTCTTAAATGAAAGAGAACAAACTCCAAATTGTATGACAAAAAATCTAAAAAAATCTAACCTCTGCTTGGGTAATTCCTCTCCTTTGGAGGGGAATTTAGAAACACCCACAACATAGAAAGACCCTCTTATGCCGTTCTCACCTTATAATGACAACTCACCTTCCCTTTGCTCATAGTAGTAAGTTTCGATTTAATCAACCGTTTACGAATGGCTGAAATATGGTCAACAAATAAAATACCGTTTATATGGTCATATTCGTGTTGGATAACGCGGGCAGGAAAACCGGTGAAAGTGTCGTGATGAGGTTCCAGGTTCTCATCTAAATATTCAATTTCAATAGTATCTTTGCGGGGTACACTTTCGTTAACGCCGGGAATGCTAAGACAGCCTTCTTCGAAGTTTGTTATTTCACCTGTTCTATTTATAATTCTAGCGTTTATAAAAACTTTTTTGAACTCTCTATATTCCGGATTTTCCTCATCTGCCAACGGAGCAAGATCAATCACAAAAATGCGATCGTCTAAGCCCACTTGTGGACCAGCAAGGCCTACGCCATCAGCATTGTACATGGTCTCGAACATGTTGTCTATTAACTCTTTCAAGTTGAGATAGGAAGAGTCAATATCTTTGGCTTCCTTTCGTAGTATGGGATGTCCGTAAATGTATATAGGTAAAATCATAATTAAAAAATAGTTTTTTGCTTTTTTTTATAAATGCGTTAACGCATGCTCAACCGCCGGCTTTCCATGTAGCCTTGCAAAATGATGGTTGCACTAATTTCATCGACCAATGCTTTGTTCTGACGTTGCTTCTTTTTCACCCCACCTTCAATCATTGTTTGAAATGCCATACTTGAAGTGAAACGTTCGTCAAAATATTCCACAGGAATATTGGGAAACTCCTTCTCCAACTTTTTTACAAATGGCTTGATGTATTGCATGCTTTCGGACTCTTCGTAATTCATTTGACGCGAAAAACCGATAATGATGCGTTCTACAGACTCTTTCTGAACATAATCTTTCAAAAAATCGAGCACATCATGTGACCGCACTGTTGTTAATCCGTTTGCAATTAGTTGTAAGGTATCGCTCACAGCAATTCCGGTACGCTTTCTGCCATAATCTATTGCAAGAAGTCGGGACATATTCCTAATATTCAAAGGTTTTCTTTTTCAATTCAAAATCTTTACCCAGATATTTCTCACGCACAACCGGATTTTCGGCCAACTGTTCGGCTGTACCTTGAAACAATACTTTTCCTTCGAAAAGTAGATATGCTCTGTCGGTAATACTCAAAGTTTCGTCCACATTGTGATCGGTAATCAAGATACCTATGTTTCGATATTTAAGTTGCGCCACAATCGATTGAATGTCTTGCACCGCTATAGGGTCAATACCTGCAAAAGGTTCATCTAACATAATAAACTTTGGGTCGATGGCCAAACAACGTGCAATTTCAGATCTGCGTCTTTCTCCTCCCGAGAGTTGGTCGCCCAAGTTTTTACGTACTTTCTGAAGACCAAATTCCTCAATCAGACTTTCCATTTTTCTGTGTTGCTCATCACGCGATTTATCAGTCATTTCTAACACAGCTCGAATGTTGTCTTCAACTGACATTTTCCGAAAAATAGATGCTTCTTGTGCCAAATAACCTATCCCAAATTGTGCTCGTTTGTAAACAGGAAACTTGGTAATGTTGCGATCACCAAGAAAAATTCGACCTTCATTGGGCACAATCAACCCTACCGCCATATAAAACGTAGTTGTTTTGCCGGCACCGTTTGGTCCCAACAAACCTACAATTTCTCCTTGTTTTACATTTATGGAAACATGACTTACAACCGTACGTTTACCATACTTCTTAACCAAATTATCCGTGCGAAGCACTAAGTGTTCTTGTGGTATGGCTGGTTCGATATGCTCGGTATCAATTACAATAGAATTGTCAGCCTCTAATGTACTTTTAATATCTTGTTCGTTATCCATTTATCTTCATTATTCAGTGTCTGCCAAAACTTCTTGTTTCTAAATCTTTGTTTAGAAAAGGGTAACACTTCGACAAGCTCAGTGACCGGCATGTTTTAAAAGCGAGAGTAACGTTTTACATTGAGCGAAGTCGAAATGTACTGTTTGCCCTTTTATTGCAAAGATTATTTATGCAAAGATACAAAAAAGTATACGAGTAAAACAGTATTAAGTGTGTAGAAATAACAACGATTGCAAGAAAGTGTTATTCACTAATAATTACTTCAGCACACTTTATTTCGCCTCGAACAGGTGGATTGCTTTTTGCCAAACGTACTTCTATGCTCAAAATTTGTGGAAAAGTAGATTTTATCGATTTAAAAATGCGCATGGCAACATGTTCCAACAGATTGGAAGGTTTTTTCATCTCTTTTTCCACAATGTCGTAAACAAGTGCATAATTAATGGTATCTTCTACATTATCGCTTTCGCAGGCTAACGATAAATCTGCATTTAGATGAATATTTACAACATAATTGTTGCCCGCTTTCCGCTCTTGCTCCAAAACGCCGTGGTATGCAAAAAAACGAATGTCTGATAGTTTTATACTTGTTTTCATAATTAATTGATGCTGATAATTTAAATATCAAAAGTAATGATTATAATTGACGTTAAAATATTTATCAACTAAAAAAACGATGATTTGTCTCTTTGCGCCTTGCGTGGAAAAAGATGATTTAAAATCTAAACCTTCATGCTCCAACGACATTATCAAGAAAAAAACGAACAAAAACAGAAAAGCTCTCTGAAGTTCAAAAATTATACAAACACCTCTATATTATAGACGAAACCCGGAGATTGTTCCACAAACCGTTCAAATGGGTCTATGAAAACTCTCAAACAACTGATTATTAGAGTATAAACTATTGATATT
>JAQVGF010000170.1 GCA_028696875.1 Dysgonamonadaceae bacterium | reverse complement strand
CATTTTGATGACACCTATGTTCTTTTGTATGGTGATTTCCTTCTTTTTTATAAATTTTCATAGAAATGCACATTTTCTTTTGGGATATCTCAAAAAAGAAACGATTATCAATATAATAACAGATTTTTTAAAACAATATAATGAATATAGAAATCAATAAGCTCAAGAAACTATATAAAGATGAACTATTAAACAATGTAGTCCCTTTCTGGTTAAACAATTCTCAAGACAAAGAATTTGGAGGCTACTTCACCTGTCTCAGAGGAAATGGAGATGTGTTTGATACCGATAAGTTTGTTTGGTTACAGGCTCGCCAAGTTTGGATGTTTTCGATGCTGTACAACAGAGTGGAGAAACGTCAGGAGTGGCTGGATTGTGCTTTGCAAGGTGCAGAATTTCTAAAGAAACATGGTCACGACGGTCACTTCAATTGGTATTTCTCGTTAGACCGTAAAGGAAATCCTCTAATGGAACCTTACAATATTTTCTCTTATACTTTTGCAGCTATGGCTTTTGGCCAATTGAACTTGGCAACTGGCAAAGAAGAGTATGCAGAGATTGCAAAGAAGACCTTTGATATCATTCTTTCGCGTAGAGACAACCCTAAGGACAAATGGAACAAGGCGCATCCAGGAACACGCGACTTGAAAGATTTTGCACTTCCAATGATTCTCTCTAACCTTGCGTTAGAGATAGAACATCTCATTGACAAAGAGGTTCTACAACAAACCATTGACGAGTGCATTCATGAAGTGATGAATGTGTTTCGTCGTCCGGAATTAGGAGGAATCATTGTAGAAAATGTAAATCTTGACGGAAGTTTGTCGGACTCATTCGATGGTCGATTGGTAAATCCGGGTCATGGTATAGAGGCTATGTGGTTTATTATGGATTTGGGTGAAAGACTCAATCGCCCAGAACTAATAGAAGAGGCTGTGAAAACAACCCTGATAACTTTAGAATATGGATGGGACAAAAAGTATGGAGGCATCTTCTACTTTATGGACAGACTGGGACACCCTAACCAACAATTAGAGGCAGATCAAAAACTATGGTGGGTACATATCGAAACACTAATTTCGTTACTCAAAGGATATCAGCTCACCGGCTCTGAAGAGTGCTGGGAGTGGTACAAGAAAGTGCATGAATATACTTGGGATCACTTCAAAGATCAAAACAACCTCGAATGGTGGGGTTACCTAAATCGTCAAGGCGAAGTGCTGTTTGACCTAAAAGGCGGTAAGTGGAAAGGTTGTTTCCATGTACCAAGAGGATTATATCAATGCTGGCAGACATTAGAAAAAATAGAAGCTGAAAAAGAAATATTGGTCTAAGAAATTTCAAAGAATCCCTCATCATGATTAAGAAAAACCATGTTGCATTTATCGCACTGTTTTTGCTGTTGCTTCTAAGTTCTCATTCCTATTCTTCGGGAATTAATCAAATAGTGCGCACTCAAGTGTGGAACATGGAGCAAGCTACCGATACCCTTTTGCAAGAAGGTTTGGCCGGCAGCTTTTTCGGAAAACAGGGTGATTGGTTCATTTTGGCAGGAGGTGCCAATTTCCCTCATGGCAAACCTTGGGAGAGAGGCGTAAAAACTTTCTCAAAAGAGATATTTGTTTTTTCTGAAAGCAATAATCAATTCCAACAAGTCACAGTTTCAGACAATCTACCCTTTGGTGTAGCAGAAGGTGCGTATGTTTCTACTTCGAATGGATTGCTTTGCATGGGAGGTCAAACTTCTGATGGATTATCGGACGAGGTGTTTTTGCTCAATTATAACGGACAAGATGTGACGGTGGAAATGTATCCTGATTTACCCATTGCAATTAAAAATGCAACCGCTGCCATTATTGGCAACCGTGTTTATTTAATTGGCGGTCAAAACCGTGATGAACAATCATTGAAACAGTTCCTGATGCTGGATTTAAGCCGACTGGATAAAGGTTGGCAATCATTGCCCGATTTTCCAGTGCTCGTTTCCGCAGCAACCATGTCGGCACAACAAGACGGTGAAGAGATTTCTCTGTTTGTTTTTGGAGGGAGATCTATGGCTGAGGGTAATATCACCAATTTCTATTCCTCTGTTTTCAACTATAAACCTTCGCAAAACAAATGGACAATCAAAAGTGATATTCGTATTAACGAAACAACACCTATCCAATTGTCAATGGCAGTATCTGCACCAATTGGTGCAACGCATATTGCGCTGATTGGTGGAGATGATGGGGGGATATTTAATCAGGTAGAAAAAGCAATTAACCGCAATGATATTACCACAAGAGACAGTTTGTGGATAAATCATGCGGGTTTTAACGATAAAATATTACTTTATAATACGGTAACTGACACTTGGTTCGAATTGGACAATCCTCATAAAACTCCTGTAGCTGTTTCTTCGGTTGTTTCTGATGGAAAGCAGATTTACATGTCGGGTGGGGAGATTCGTCCAGGAATACGCAACTCCGAAATTATAAAGATGACTGCCACTGTTGATAGCAGTTTTGGTTGGATCAATTACGTGGTGCTTATTGTCTATTTTGGTGGAATGTTGTTCTTGGGTTTCTTTTTTATGAAAAGAAACGAAAATACCGATGATTTTTTCAAAGCCGGAGGGCGTATTCCTTGGTGGGCAGCCGGGATCAGTATTTTTGCAACCACGCTCAGTGCCATCACATTTATCTCTATTCCTGCAAAAAGTTATGCAACCGATTGGCGCATGTTGCTCTTTAACCTTGCTATATTAATGATTGTACCAATCATTATTAAATACTTTCTACCATTCTTTCGCCGCTTCAATTTTGAAACAGCCTATCAATATCTGGAAGTGCGTTTCAACAGAGGAATCCGATGGATGGCTTCAGCACTGTTCGTCTTTTTTATGGTAAGTCGGATTGCCATTGTTCTCTTTCTCCCATCGTTAGCGCTCAATGCAGTAACAGGCTTTAGTGTTTACTTCTCCATCATTATTATGGGTGTTGTAACCATCATATATTGCACAAGTGGCGGTATGGAGGCTGTAATTTGGGGCGATGTCATTCAAGGATTTATATTAATTGCCGGTGCACTGGTAGCTTTTGCTTATATGGTAATGGGAGTAGATGGAGGAATAGGAACCTTCTGGGATACTGCCATTACACACAATAAATTCGACTGGTTGGATTTCCGCTTCGATTTCACACAGCCTGTTTTCTGGGTTGTGCTAATAGGTGGTGTTGCGAATACATTAATAACCTACACAAGTGATCAGTCAGTAGTGCAACGTTATATGACCACCAAAGATGAAAAAGCAACAGCCAAGAGTATTTGGCTCAATGGTATCATTAGTGTGCCCGTAAGCATAATTTTCTTTCTGTTAGGAACCGGATTATATGTTTTCTACATTTCGAATCCTGCCAACATGTCTATCACCAATCCAAACGTAGACTCGGTCTTTCCACAATTCATAGTATCAGAAATGCCGGTCGGCTTTGCCGGCTTGCTCATAGCAGCCATCTTTGCCGCTGCAATGTCCACTTTGTCGTCCAATATCAACTCTGTTGCAGCAGTAATCACATCCGATTTCTACAAAACTTTGTGGACAAAAATTACGCTCAAGCGTAGTATGAGTGTAGCCCGTTGGGCAGGTATCATTGTAGGATTGTTAGGAATTAGTATGGCTTTGATATTAGCGACTTGGAACATTGCCTCACTTTGGGATCAATTCAATACTTTCCTGGGATTACTCACCAGCGGTTTGGGTGCACTATTTTTCTTGGGAATATTCTTCCCGCGTGTAGGTGCCACTTCAGCTTTCATTGGATTGATAGTCGGAATTATTATATTAGTAACTGTACAAAGCAACACCAACGTATCGTTCCTATTATACGGTTTCATCGGAATGTTATCAAGCATAATAGTAGCCTACGTGGCAAGCTTCGTTTTCCCAAACAAAAAAGACAAAAAAGGTTATACCTGGAGTAGTATTAAGAAATAGTTTTTGCAAGAAAGATTAAAAAGGTAGCAATCAACTTACTAAGACTAAATAAATTCAATAACATTGCAAGAGTAATAAAATAACAAAACAATATTAACATTGAATATCAAGCATGTACAGCAGCACTAAATTGAAAGGGGACAAATCAGGAAAATTTAAGAACTATTCAAGTTCCTTAGTAGGGGATTTAGGGTAGTTATACTTATAAGAGTCAGAACAATAAATCAACAAACAAAATAATAACAGATACAATGGAAAAAATTAAAGGGCTTATCAACGCACCATTTACCCCTTTTGATGCAAAAGGAGAAGTAAACTTAGAACCAATAGAAGCGTATGCAAATATGCTTCAGAAGAACGGACTAATAGGAGTTTTTATCAATGGTTCCTCGGGCGAGGGCTATATGCTTACCGAAGAAGAGCGCATGAAAATTGCAGAACGTTGGATGGAAGTGGCACCCAAAGATTTCAAAGTAATAGTGCATGTGGGTAGCACTTGTGTAAAACAGAGTTACAAGCTGGCTGCTCATGCACAAGAAATTGGCGCGTATGGCGTTGGAGCCATGGCATCTCCATTTCCCAAAGCCGGACGCGTGGAAGAATTGGTGAAGTATTGCGAAGAAATTGCAAGTGGTGCGCCCAATCTACCTTTCTATTTTTACCACATTCCTGCACTTAGTGGTGTGTTCTTGCCTATGTTACCATTTTTGAAAGCTGTGGACGGACGCATCCCCAACTTTGCCGGAATCAAATATACATTTGAGAGTATATACGAATACAACCAATGCCGACTATATAAAGATGGCAAGTTTGACATGCTACACGGACAAGACGAAACTATATTGCCCGCATTGGCAATGGGCGGAGCCCAAGGAGGCATTGG
>JAQVGF010000169.1 GCA_028696875.1 Dysgonamonadaceae bacterium | reverse complement strand
AATCAGATTATTGAGTCTTTAAGAAAGAAAACAACAACAACATATATAATGATTTACAAATGGAACTTTTTAACCCTAACACACGAAGAACAGGATAAAAAAACAAAATTAACCGACGAGTTATCAATCAATCCGCACTTAGCGCAGCTATTGGTACAAAGAAGAATAGATACTAAAGAGAAAGCTCTTAAGTTTTTTAATCCTGATTTGTCTGATTTGCACGATCCTTTTCTCTATCCGGATATGGATGTGGCCGTAAAACGTATTGAAAAGGCAATTGGGAATAAAGAAAGAATACTCATTTATGGGGATTATGATGTAGATGGCACAACTGCTGTAGCCTTGGTCTATAAATTCTTACGCAGATTTACCACCAATATTGATTATTATATTCCCGACCGATATGACGAAGGATACGGAATATCCTATCAGGGAATCGATTATGCCGAAGAGACGGAAGTGAAACTCGTTATTGCATTGGATTGTGGCATAAAAGCAATTTCAAAAATTGATTATGCCAATGAAAAAGGGATAGACTTTATTATTGGAGACCACCACATGCCCGATGCAGAACTGCCGAAAGCCGTTGCAGTGGTTAATGCCAAACGAGTTGATTCAATTTATCCCTATTCAGATCTGTCCGGGTGTGGAGTAGGATTTAAGATTGTGCAGGCTTTTTCAGAGCGCAACAATCTTCCGATTTCTGAAATCACCCACTTGCTTGATTTAGTAGCTGTTAGCATTGCCTCAGACATTGTTCCGATGACAGGAGAGAATCGTATTCTCATGTATTATGGTCTCAAACAATTGAATTCGAATCCAAATTTCGGTTTGAAAGGGATAATTGACATCTGCAAGCTTAACAGAAAAGAACTTACATTAGACGATATTGTTTTTAAAATAGGACCGCGCATCAATGCTTCCGGGCGAATGATGAGCGGAAAAGAAGCGGTAGATTTGCTTCTGGCAAAAGATATGTCTGAAGCCCGTATAAAGAGCAAGAATATTGATAAACACAATGAGAACAGACGCGAACTGGATAAGAAAATCACAGAACAAGCCTTCAATTACATCGATAATCACGTAAATATCGAGTCGCTCAAAGGAATAGTAGTCTACGACAAAACATGGCACAAAGGCATCGTAGGTATAGTCGCTTCGCGAATCACAGAGCGGTATTATCGTCCGGCAGTAGTGCTTACAAAAGCTAATGGTCTTATATCGGGATCAGCTCGTTCTGTTTTGGGATTCGACGTATACAAAGCTATTGAGTCGTGTCGCGATATTTTAGAAAATTTTGGGGGACATACCTACGCCGCAGGTTTGTCAATAAAAGAAGAACATTTTGAGGAATTCAAAAAACGATTCGAAACAATTTCGTTTGACGAAATTGAAGCCGGAACTATTCGCCCTCAACTCTTTATTGATTTGGAGATACCGTTTTCGTCCATTACGCACGAGTTTGTAAAAAAATTGGCGCAATTCAACCCTTTTGGGCCAGATAACGAAAACCCTATTTTTCTAACCCGCAGGGTTGTGGATAGTGGTGGAAGTAAACTTGTTGGACGAGGCTTGCAACATATTAAATTGGAGTTGTTGGATGTTAGCATCGATAAACCCATTCAGGCAATTGCCTTTGGTTATTCCGAATTCTACAATGCAATCAAAGCGATGCAGCCTATTGATATTTGCTATACTATTCAAAAAAACAGACACGGCAGCGAAGCATATACTCAGTTAATGATTAAAGATATCAAGCTTTCTGAATTGTAAGTGGTGTGTGTGTTATGCGGATTGTGGTTGGAGCGATACTAAGGAGTTCACTTTTAGGTAAAGTCCTGAGGGAAATGATAAGTTGTAAATAGTAAGGTGTAAGTTGATGAATGGTGAGAATTAATATACAATGAACAATGTGATATTGAAAGTTTTAATTTTTCACTTTTAATTCTCATTCTTTACTGAGTGGTGGTCTCTGAGCAGACTCGATATTCTCTGAACGGAGTAGAAGCGTAACACTTAATTACTGATATTAAAAAACACTATGCAATCTGAACTTTTTCATCATATTTTGCAAAAGTACTGGGGGTTTACTTCTTTCAGACCTCTGCAGGAAGAGATTATTCAATCTGTTTACGATGGAAAGGACACTTTAGGGTTGATGCCTACCGGAGGAGGCAAATCTCTTACCTTTCAGGTTCCCGCTATGGCTATGGAAGGTTTGTGCCTTGTGGTGACACCTTTAATTGCATTGATGAAGGACCAGGTTGACAATTTGAAAGAGCGGGGCATAAAAGCCGCAGCTGTTTATTCGGGCATGAGCCGCGACTCGATTCTTACAACTCTTGAAAATTGCATTTTTGGTGGATACAAATTTCTGTATGTTTCGCCGGAACGATTGACCTCCGAACTGTTTCTAATTAAACTACAGGCAATGAAGGTTAGTTTGCTTGTGGTGGATGAGTCGCATTGTATTTCACAATGGGGATACGACTTTCGTCCTTCTTACCTGAATATTGCCGAAATACGCAAGCATCTTCCCGGCATCGCCGTGTTGGCACTAACGGCTACGGCCACAAACGAAGTGGTTGCAGACATTCAAAGTAAGTTGCTTTTTGAGAAACCTAATGTTTTTCGTAAAAGTTTTGAGCGAAAAAATCTCTCTTATGTGGTGCGCTATAGTGAGAATAAAATTGCTGAGTTAATCAATATCCTAAACGCTGTGGATGGCACTGCAATTGTCTACGTGCGTAGTCGAAAAGAGACGCAAAATATTGCAGAACAGCTAATTAAAAATGGCATTAATGCAAGTTTTTTTCATGCAGGTCTTTCGTATGAGCAAAAAATTTTTAAACAAAATGAATGGAAGTTTGATCAATGTCGCGTAATTGTTTCTACCAATGCATTTGGCATGGGTATCGACAAGCCCGATGTGCGATTGGTTATCCACATGGATCTTCCAAACTCGTTGGAAGAGTATTATCAGGAAGCGGGGAGGGCAGGGCGTGACGAAGAGAAATCGTATGCAGTTATTCTTTGGAACAAACAAGATACAATTAATCTAAAAAAAAGAGTCTCTGACTCCTTTCCGCCAAAAAAACACATTTTACGCGTGTATGAATCTTTGGCCAACTATTACGAAATTGCAGCCGGTTCAGGCAACGGTTTGGTGTTAGATTTCAACCTGTACGATTTTTGTCGTCATTTTCATCTTTCGCTTTTACAAACCCATCATGCTTTAAAAATTTTGGAACTTGCCGGCTACATCGAATATACCGATGAGATTGACAATCGCTCGCGATTGAAATTCAGGTTGCTTCGCAATGAATTGTATACGCTTCAGCTTCAAAAAGAATACGACAAACTGATTCATGCCATTTTACGCAATTATACCGGAGTTTTCACGGAGGATGTTTATATAGATGAGTCGTTTTTGGCGACCAAAACAAACCTGCCTCGTCAGGAAGTTTACGATATGCTCATCAATATGTCAAAATGGAGATATATCAATTATGTTCCTCAAAAACAGACCTCTTTCATTGTGTACACCACTTCGAGAGAAGAAAATCAGTTTGTTTCTATCCCGAAAACGATTTACGAAAAAAGAAGAAAACGTTTCGAACGAAGAATAAATTCGATGATTAAGTACGTTGAGGAAACCCAAGTGTGTAGAAGCAGGATGTTGTTGATTTATTTTGATGAACAATTTCCAAAAAACTGTGGTATTTGTGATGTGTGCCTGCAAAAAACAAAATCTGGGTTGACCAATTATGAGTTCGAAGAGATAAAATCACTTTTAACAAAGAGTTTTTCGGAGAAAACTCAAATTAGATTAAAAGAATTGATTGATGAACTGTCTGTGTATTTTGAGGATAGTGAGAAAATAATAATAGTGGTACGATTTTTGATTGATGAAGGTTTGTTGCATTTAGAAAACGACACGCTTAGTATGAGCGAAATAAAACAGTAGAAATGTTAGTTGCAATTAGTTTGTTGTTTTTGCAAAATGTGTTATCTTTGCAGTCTCAAAATAATAAAACGGCCCCGTAGCTTAACTGAATAGAGTATCTGACTACGGATCAGAAGGTTCCAGGTTTGAATCCTGGCGGGGTCACAGTAGAAAAGCGTAATATCTATTTTAATAGGATGTTACGCTTTTTTCGAGGGTGTAAAAGAACTATAAATGAACAGCTCAATAAA
This sequence comes from Dysgonamonadaceae bacterium, assembly GCA_028696875.1. Lineage (GTDB taxonomy): Bacteria > Bacteroidota > Bacteroidia > Bacteroidales > Dysgonomonadaceae > UBA2632. The sequence goes on along the minus strand of JAQVGF010000169.1, from coordinate 695 downwards.
TTTGTTTGTTTAATTCCCTACATTTTGAAAATCTGTTGAGTCGATATACCAATCATTTATGCCAAAATCGAAAACAAATAAGTCGGGCTCGTTAGCTGTCCCGATTAAATTTATTATACTTTTTTGGTAATTCCATGAGGATATTGAAGTATCTAAAAAGGAAGTAGATACCGGTGTACCATTAGTTTTACCTCTTCTTATTTTAGCTCCAGACTTTGAATAATTTATCGTGGTACATCCTAATAAATTAGCAATCACCAAAGGATATTGTGATTCAGGTGTATAAAGATTTGCCCCTGCTGCAATACTTGTGCCATACCAAGCAATTTTTTTACCAGTCCAATCTCCATAAATACCATTTATTTCACTTGCTATTTGTTGTGCTATTTTATTTACACTCCATAAATCTTGACTTGTTGCCGGATGCAATTCATCGGTTGCAAATTCTACTAAAGTGTTTTTAACTCCTGTTTTTTTAACTGCACCCATTGTTTCAGCTAAATTTACACTTTGAACACCCCAATATTCAGCAACCTTTAGCTGCGTATCTATAAGTGTCTTTAAGTGTCTATTTCCTTCAGCACCATCTTCAGTGAAATGGGTAATAAAAATAAACTTAGCTGTTGGTTTAGCTTCCAATAATTTATCAATTAAAAAATTAGATGCGCCCACATAAGTATTAATATTCCTTGTAT
>JAQVGF010000168.1 GCA_028696875.1 Dysgonamonadaceae bacterium | reverse complement strand
ATTCGAAAACTATTGTGGCGTTCTGGCCATGTATAAATCTGCTGTTCCCGTAACATACGATTTAATTATTAAGAATGTTTAATTTTTTAAGTCCATTCTGAAAAGTAAGAGCCCTCTTTAGATTTAGGAGCGTTTTACTTATAGGAATAGACTCTTTTTTGTTTTTCAACAAAAATAAATAATAATATTGTATTATCTTTGTAAGTTGTTACTCTTAAAAAGAGTAGTGACAAATTGTAAGATTCGCAAAAAATAAAAACATATGCAAACCATTGATCAATTTGACTTTTCAGGCAAGAAAGCGTTCGTACGCGTAGATTTTAATGTACCGTTAGATGAACAATTCAACATCACAGACGATACACGCATTCGTGCTTCATTGCCCACTATCAACAAAATTCTGAAAGACGGAGGAAGTGTAATTATTGGCACTCATTTTGGCCGTCCCAAAAAAGTTGACGATAGCCTATCGTTAAAACACATTTTACCACGCATTTCCGAATTGCTTGGTCTGGATGTATTATTCGCAAATGACGCTGTGGGAGAAGAAGCTGCCACAAAAGCCGCAGGATTGAATCCCGGTGAAGTTTTGCTTCTTGAGAATCTTCGTTTCCATGCGGAAGAAGAAGGAAAACCCCGCAACCTGCCCGAAAATGCTACAGAAAAAGAAATTGCATCAGCAAAAAGAGCGATTCAAGAATCTCAAAAAGATTTTGCCAAAAAACTTGCTTCGTATGCTGATGTATACGTTAACGATGCCTTTGGGACAGCGCATCGCGCACACGCATCAACAACATTTATAGCAGTCTATTTTGATAGAGATCACAAATTGTTTGGCTATTTAATGCAAAACGAAATTAATGCTGTTGAAAAAGTTCTCAAAAACACACAACGTCCTTTTACGGCAATCATGGGTGGAGCCAAAGTCTCTTCGAAAATAGGCATTATAAACAACCTGTTGGATAAAGTTGACAATCTGATTTTGGCAGGAGGTATGACCTACACTTTCGCCAAAGCATTTGGCGGCAAAATAGGGAACTCAATTGTTGAGGACGACAAACTGGAATTGGCAAAAGAATTGGTTGAAAAAGCAAAAGTAAACGGCGTTAAACTGATGCTTGGAACGGATGCAAAAATTGCCGATAGTTTCAGCAATGACGCAAAAACTGCCTACGCACCCGTAAATGAAATACCTGATGGCTGGGAAGGATTAGATATTGGCCCAAAGTCAGAAGCATCTTTCGCAGAGGTTATCAAAAATTCTAAAACCATTCTTTGGAACGGTCCTCCCGGAGTTTTCGAATTCGAAAACTTTGAGCATGGCTCACGTGCAGTAGCAGAAGCGATTGTTGCTGCAACCGAAAAAGGGGCTTATTCACTGATAGGTGGAGGAGACACCGTTGCTTGCATCAATAAGTTTGGTCTTGCCGACAAAGTATCGTATGTGTCAACAGGAGGTGGAGCTTTGCTTGAATTTATGGAAGGCAAAGAGTTGCCGGGGATTAAAGCAATTAGAGGATACTAACTCCTTTTGATTAAATAAATTTAAAAGTAGAGACGTCCAAATTGGGTGTCTCTACTTTTTTTTGTAATTTTGAGGAGTTTTTTTGGAAGTTGTTTCCATAAACAATTAGAATAGCACGCACAATAGCAATAATAATATACCCAAAACATGAATATTTCGTACAATTGGTTGAAAGATTATTTAGATTTCGATCTCTCACCGAAAGATACTGCTGCCGCACTTACCTCCATTGGTTTAGAAACCGAAGGTTTGAATGAAATTCAAACCATAAAAGGTGGATTGGAAGGATTGGTTATAGGCGAAGTTTTAACGTGTGAACCTCATCCCAATTCCGATCATCTAAGTCTCACTACTGTAAACATTGGCAGTGACAAACCGCTAAACATTGTTTGCGGAGCACCCAATGTGGCTGCAGGTCAAAAAGTGGTAGTGGCAACAGTTGGGACAACTCTCTATAAGGACGAGGATGAATTTAAAATCAAACGTTCAAAAATACGAGGAGAAGAATCATTGGGTATGATATGTTCCGAAATCGAAATCGGAGTTGGCACTTCGCACGAAGGAATTATTGTTTTACCGGAAGATACCCCAACAGGAATGCCCGCCAAAGATTACTACAATGTGAAAAGCGACTACGTTTTTGAAGTGGACATTACTCCCAACCGGGTGGATGCAACTTCTCACTTTGGTGTTGCGCGAGATTTGGCTGCCTATTTGCAACAAGCAAATATTCCTTACAAATTAAATAAACCTTCGGTTGAGAGTTTTAAAATTGACACCCCCAAAGGTGGCATTGATGTGGAAGTGGAAAACAGTGAAGCTTGTCCTCGCTATTCAGGCTTAACTATACGCAACGTAAAGGTAGCTGAGAGCCCCGATTGGATAAAAAATAGACTATTATTAATTGGAGTTCGCCCAATAAATAATATTGTGGATATCACCAACTTCGTGCTTCATGAAGTGGGTCATCCTTTACACGCTTTTGATGCAAAGGAGATTAAAGGAAACAAAGTGGTAGTTCGTACTCTTCCGCAGAACACAAAGTTTACAACTTTAGATGAACAAGAACGCAAACTGCACGAGCGCGACCTGATGATTTGTAATGCCGAAGAAGGAATGTGTCTGGCAGGAGTGTTTGGTGGCATTGAATCGGGTGTAACTGAAAAGACAACAGATGTTTTTTTGGAAGCTGCCTATTTCAATCCAACCTGGATACGTAAGTCGGCACGTCGCCATATGTTAAATACTGATTCATCATTCCGGTTTGAAAGAGGATTAGATCCCAACAACACTATTTATGCGCTAAAGCGCGCTGCATTGCTGATACAAGAAATTGCCGGTGGCACCATAGAAGGAGCAATTCGCGACATCTATCCGGTGGAAATACCTCAACCGCAGGTTGAATTAAACTTTGAGAAAGCAAATTCACTTATTGGTAAAGAGATACCGAAGGATACAATTAAGAATATTCTTAAGAGTTTGGATATTGTTGTAAACAAAGAAACAGAAGAGGCTCTGCAATTGAGCATTCCCACCTATCGGGTTGATGTACTGCGCGATGTGGATGTGATTGAAGAGATACTTCGCATTTATGGGTACAATAATATTGAGATAAACGATTCGCTGAAGTCAAACTTATCGTATGAAACCGAAACAGATCGAAAGCATTTGCTGCAAACACTTATTTCGGAACAACTAACTGCGCACGGTTTTAATGAGATAATAAACAATTCTCTTACCGAAAAATCCTATTACAGTGACTCCAAAGTTTTCCCGGTGGAAAACAATGTAAACTTGCTCAATCCATTGAGCAGCGACCTTAATGTGATGCGCCAAACGTTGCTGTACGGTGGTCTGGAAAATATAATCCACAATGTGAATCGTAAACATGCCGACTTAAACTTTTACGAGTTCGGTAATTGTTATTTTTTCGATAAAGAGAAAGCCAATCCCCATTATACGCTGGCTCAATATACCGAAGAGACTCATTTGGGAATTTGGATTTGCGGCAAGCGCAACTCGAAAAATTGGGCAGTAACCGAAACGGAAAGTTCTGCATTTGAATTGAAAGCTCATATCGAAAATATTTTATCGCGTTTGGGTTTAAACAACACCAAACTGTTCCACGAATCTTTCACCAATGAGCTTTTTGCTTCGGGAATGAGCATACGCACACAACACAATGAGCTGGTGAAGTGGGGAGTTGTGAGCATGCAAGTAGTAAAAGAATTCGATATTGAGACCGAAGTATATTTCGCAGAGTTCAATTGGGATGCGCTGATGAAAGAATCTAAAAAAAACGAAGTCCGTTTTGCTGAATTGCCAAAATTTCCATCCGTAAAACGAGATTTAGCTCTACTTATCGATAAAAATATTACATTTGCAGAAATAGAGAAAATCGCTTATAATTCTGAAAGAAAATTACTGCGAGAAGTTTCTCTCTTCGATGTGTACGAAGGCAGAAGTTTGCCGGAAGGCAAAAAATCGTATGCCGTAAATTTCATTTTACAGGATTACGACAAAACGCTTGAGGACAAACGCATTGATAAAATTATGAGTAAAATTCAAAAAAACTTAGAAGAACAATTAGGCGCGCAATTACGATAAAAAGGCTTTGCGAGAAAAGCAGAAAAAGAACTAACAACAATAGATTTAATAATAGAAAAAACCTCTTATCACTACGCAATTTCATATTAGAGTGCGCACACAATGCAGGTTCATCAAAGATTATGGGAAGAGCATTTGAATATCGGAAAGCAAGAAAGATGAAGCGATGGGATAACATGGCCCGCGTCTTCACGAAGTTGGGAAAGGAAATAACTATCGCCGTTAGAGATGGCGGTCCCGACCCGGATACAAATCCTCGTTTGCGTGTACTTATTCAACAGTCTAAAAAGGAAAACATGCCGAAAGAGAATGTTGAGAGAGCCATCAAGAAAGCAACCGACAAGGATTCCGGCGCCGATTACAAAGAGATGGTGTATGAGGGTTACGGACCTTATGGCATAGCCATTGTGGTGGAAACTGCTACTGATAACACTACGCGCACTGTTGCCAATGTGCGCAGCTATTTCAACAAGCATGGTGGCTCATTGGGCACAAAAGGCAGCCTGGAGTTTCTCTTCGATCACAAATGTGTTTTTAAAATTGAATCCAAAGAAGATGTTTCGTTGGAAGATCTGGAATTGGAGTTGATTGACTACGGAGTGGATGAAATAGAGATGGAAGATGATGACATTGTTCTCTATGGAGAATTCAAATCGTACTTCGATATACAAAATTATTTGGAAGAAAACGATTACGAAATTCATTCAGCAGAATTTGAAAGAATCCCAATCGATACAAAATTGTTGAATGACGAACAGCGCGCACAAATAGACAAACTATTGGA
>JAQVGF010000024.1 GCA_028696875.1 Dysgonamonadaceae bacterium | reverse complement strand
TTTAAAGTCGCGCCCCGAGTTGTTTACATATCATCATGACTTTTTTGAGGGTGCAAATAACAAATAGCCATGTCATTCCGAATGCATGTGAGGAATCTGCTCGTACAAAGATTTGAGGGATGTTTCATTGCGTTCAACATGACACTGGACTGAAAATGAGTAATTCGTAATTGATTATCACATTTCTCACACCCCACATCACATACCATCAACTTTTCACTTTTATTTTTTCACTCTTCACTCCTTTTCCCCACCCCATACTCATTAAACAATATCCCACCCACAATCAGTATCAACCCTACAAACGTTGTAAAATAAATCTGTTCACCCAAAACTGATTGAATGATAAACAATGAAATAAAAGGAGATAGATAACACAATTGATTGATGAGAGCCGGATTATCCGTTTTTTTGAGGGCAAGCCCAAAAAATATAAAAGGAATTGCCATTTCGAAAAGACCGGCATACATTCCGGACAATAATCCTTTGAGAGAAGCCAATTGAACATCGACAAAAAAGAGACCGATTAACAGAAATATCGAGCCAAAAAGAAAACTTACAAATAGTGCCAATACGTTATCTATATGCTCACTCTTTTTATTGAGTATCCAAAATGATGCCCACAGAAATGCGCTTAGAAAAGCTAATATCAGACCTACAACAGAAAGCTCAACTCCCGCAAAACTTTGCGATCCCATCGAAATAAGTGCGACACCACCCAACGATATGGTCATTCCTAAAAACTTAAGTGCAGGTATGCGTTGCCGCATAAACAGTGCCAACAGGAGTGTAAGAACAATTGCCCACGAATAATTGATCGATTGTGCTATTTGTGCCGGCAGCAAATCGTAAGCTTTGAAGAGAATTAAATAATAACCAAATGGATTTAATAATCCCGTTAACATAAAAAGAGCCCATTCTCTTCGTGAAATTCTTTTTATCAACGACCATTTTTTTTGAAAGCTGATTACAGCTGCGAAAATTAACAGTGCAGAAAAAGCCGCAACAAGCAACAATTCATACGATGAATAATGGCGCAATCCAATTTTGAAGGCTGTTGCGACAGTGGACCAACTGGCTACTGCTATTGCAATGTAAACATAGGGTTTTGATGAACTTTTCAATTTTTTCTAATTTGATAAATAGATGTTCTCATTTAAGGATATTATCATAGCATCCATATTTCAATTTAATTTCTCTCAAAATGATGATCATCCCAATACTTACTAAAAGTATGTCCCCAACGAAAACCACGTTTTCGAAATTCTTTCACTACCGGATGATTGGGATGTAACGTTCCGTTAACGGTTGTGTCTAAAACTGCGCCAACGGGTTCGTTAGGTAAATCCTTGTTTTTCCACCGTAACGGGTTGAAGCGAGGGTTGATATCAATAGCCATGCCGCGTGCGTGTTTAGAATAGGTTGCATTGCGGTAGCAAAAACTGTAGGTATTGTTGTTGGCCATGGATAGACTGTCGCTCCAGTTGTAAGCTACAATGGGAATTGCTTTTTCAATTACAAAATCTTGTTCCAGCATAAATTGGAAAAGTTCTTTCAGATCAGGAGCCAATTTTTTATTGGTTAAGATTTGTCCCATGTGAAGTTTTCCATCTGTGGAAATATAGTTTACGTCCATCAATTCCAATTCATCGATAACCGCTTGTGGAGCATTGGATCCTTCAATAGCTTCTTCAAATGATAATTTGCTATCTATTATTATCGTATCCGGTTCAACCCATTTTTCAACATCGTTAATTTGATCCCGATTAAATGTTTCATTTTTATGACGATCCTCTTTTTGATTGCAAGCATCAAAAAGAAAAACAGAGAAGAGGCATATCAAAAAAATTCGCATCATTTTTATCTGTTTTCGTCTTCTTTTAAACCGGATTTCCCGGAAGCAACAGCCCAAATATACAAAGAGGCAACTGAGGCATAAGGAGAATATCTGCGTTTGTAATTGTTAAACTGTTCCTTATCTAATTTTTCAAGTTGGTACAATATCCGTAATCCTTTACGAATAGCGAAATCACCATAACTCATTATATTGGGTCGTTGCATACAAAAAATTAGTATCATTTCTGCTGTCCAAACACCAATGCCATGGAGTGCAGTTAACTTCTCGATTACTTCTTCCTCAGAGAGTGTGTAGAGTTCATCGATATTTAATTCTCCCAAAAGTATTTTTGATGTCGCCTCTTTGATATACGTTGCTTTGCGCATTGACATACCAATCTGTTGAATTTCTTCTACCGATGCCTTGTTCAATGTTGTTGGTGTGATTTGAGGAAATCGCTCCTCGAAACGCCTCCAAACTGTATTCATTGCTTTGGATGAAATTTGTTGTCCTACAATTGAATGAACCAATGCAGTAAATAAATCCGGAATCACCGGGCGTTCAATAGGCCCTATTTTATCGATAATTGCTCCCAGAGCGGGGTCAACTCTCTTCAAATAATCGATTTCTTTTTCTCCATACAGAAAAATGTTTGACATGCTTTTTTACAATTAAGATGAAGTACAAACATAATGAAACAGGAAGAAAGATCCTATCTGTTTTTGATAATTTTCTTTCGAAATGGATTGTTTATTTTATTTAATTTTGTTATGTTTGTTTTTTATGACCGGAAACACTTTTCTGCTGAAAAGGGATTTAAGTATTCAATAAAAAAATGATGCTACCTACCCTACCGCAGATTAGAATATTTTTGCGAGAACGATTTTTTTTAAAAGCAGATCCATGAAGCTGGCAAAATTAAATCTGATACTTTTTTTGAGTTGGTTGTAGCTTTTGAAAGTACTCTTTTCGGGTGAACCAACTATTTTATTTTACCCTGTAAAATAATTTTCAAAAAGATGAACCGTTTTCATTCCTTTGTATTAATCCTTTTTCTATTTAGCACGCTATCCTCTATTGATGGCCAAACAAATGATTGGCGTACCCATATTGAGCAATTAGCTGAAGAAGGTGTGGACGAAGCGTCCATTGAAACCATGTTCGAAGAGCTCAGCTTTCGCGAACAAAATCCAATGAATTTAAACTCTATAACGCGCGATGAATTGGAGCGTTTTCCGCTGCTCTCTTTCAATCAAGCTTCTGCAATTGCCGATTTTCTTGAGAAAAACAGACCCATTTATACAGTATTTGAACTCCGAAATGTCTATATGCTGGACATTGCAACCGTTGAGTTGATTCTTCCCTTTTTTTATGTAGGAGAATTTGTTTCCGGAAAGAAAGAATCAATGAATGTTGCAGAGATGGTTAAATATGGGCGGCACAATGTGCAAATGAGATTAGACAAAACGCTTACAAAGCGTGCCGGATATGGAGAGTTTTCGGATTCAATATTATCGAAATATCCCAATCGGAAATATGTTGGCGAAGATTTTTATCACTCTTTGAAATATTCATTTGCTTATCGCGATAAAATACAAGCCGGCGTTGTGGGAGAAAAAGATGCCGGAGAACCCTTTTGGAAATCGGACTACAAAAAGGGATACGATCATTACGGATTCCATTTGATTGTACGCAATGTGGGGAAATTAAAAGCTTTGGCGCTGGGTGATTACCGATTGTCTTTTGGTCAAGGTCTGGTTTTGAATAACGATTTTATGATGGGCAAAGCTTTTGTTACCAATAACATTGTCAGACAAACACAAATGCCGAAACGCCATTTTTCAACCGCTGAAAGCGGTTATTTTAGAGGAGCATCGGCGGTCGTAGAAATAAAAAATGTGGATGTCACGATGTTCTATTCCAATCAGCTAATAGATGCAAATCTCTCTTCGGACGAGGAGATAACTTCATTCAAAACAGATGGATATCATCGTGTGCCATTAGATTTTACGAAACGCAACAATACACGCGAGCAGGTGACGGGAATGAACTTGAATTATCGTTTAAATCGTTTTCAAGTGGGAATGAGCGGTTTGTATCACGGCTTTGACAGAATGTATAATCCAACACTCCGATACTACAACGAGAATTATTGGCGCGGCAAAGAGAGCACTAACTTTGGAATAGATTATTCATATCGATTCTCAAAATTTAATTTCGCCGGAGAAACTGCTCGTTCCAAAAATGGATCGTTGGCACATATTCATATTTTGCAATATTATCCATCTTCTTTGGCCTCCTTCACCCTGTTGTACCGCGATTATCCTGCTACATATCACGCAATGTATGCTAAGGCATTTGCAGAAGGTGGTGGTGTTCAAAATGAGCGGGGATTATATTTGGGAACTACATTTTATCCGCTGGCCAGAGTTACTGTTTCCATGTATGGTGATTTGGTGCGGTTCCCAAAACCAAAATACAACATAAACGAACCTTCATCGGCACTCGATCTTTACGGATTGCTAACCTATAATTTTTCGCGCGATGAATTTTTTGAAGTGCGCTATAAATTCAAACGCAAAGAAAAAAACACCAAATATCCTGATGATGAATCTACAGCCGTGCTTCCCTACATGACCAATAAATTGAGATTGCGTTACGCCAATACGCTTAGAAGCGGTTGGTATTCTAGAACAACAATAGACTTTGCGAACTATCAAGTGCGTTATTTCCCACATGAATTTGGTTACATGATTTCTCAGAATGTAGGCCATCGAGGGCACAAAAAAATACATGGTGACGCATTTTTTGGATATTTCAAAACTGATACTTACAATTCACGACTCTATTCTTACGAACGCAATATTTTAAGCACTTTCTACATGCCTTCTTTCTATGGAGAAGGGTTTCGAGTGGCTCTTTCCATGCGCTGGAACATCTTATCGAATCTATCTTTTTCTGTGAAAACATCACAAACCCGCTACTTCGATCGCGACGTTATCAGCTCAGGCACAGAACAGATAAATGGTAGCAAGAGAACAGATATATTCACTTATATGGTATGGAAGTTTTAGCAACCGACTGTTTTTTTGACTATTTTTGCACAAAATAATCAGATCGATGGCAAATCCTATTTTACAAATTGACTCGCTAACCAAATCGTTTGGCGATAAACTCCTGTTTCATGATATTTCCTACGGAATTGTTCAAGGCGACCGCATTGGATTGATAGCACGAAACGGAACAGGCAAGACAACTTTGCTCAATATTATTGCCGGGAAAGAGTCTTACGATTCGGGCAGAATTGTTTTCAGAAACGATATTCGATTAGCTTATCTTCCTCAATCCCCCGAGTTTGATCCGGAACAAACAGTTCTGGAAGCTTGTTTTGCCTCGCAAAACGAAATGGTGAAACTCATTGCTCGATACGAAGAGGTAATGGCTTCCAAAAATCACGATCAGTTGGATGAGGTGCTTTCGCAAATGGATTTATTGCAAGCGTGGGATTACGAACAGCGTATAAAGCAGATTCTAAATCGTTTGAACATCACTCAACTAAATCAGAAAACGGGAGAGTTGTCCGGTGGAGAAATCAAGCGCGTCGCATTAGCAAATGCGTTGATATCGGAACCCGATATTATCCTATTAGACGAGCCTACAAACCATTTAGATCTTGAAATGGTGGAGTGGTTAGAAGATTTTTTAGATAGATCGAATGCGACTTTGTTAATGGTTACCCACGATCGGTATTTTCTTGACCGTGTTTGTACACAAATTATCGAGATTGACGAAAAACAACTTTATCAATACAAAGGAAATTACTCTTATTTCCTTGAAAAACAGGAGGAGCGAATTCAAACACAGGGATCAGAATTAAGTAAAGCGAAAAATCTTTATCGCAAAGAGTTGGATTGGATGCGCACCCAACCACGTGCACGTGGCACAAAATCGAAATCGAGGATTGGTGACTTCTATTCGTTGGAAGAAAAAACCAAACAAACCCGCCAAGACGGCAACATTCAATTAGCAGCCAAAGGTTCCTACATTGGTAAAAAGATTTTTGAAGCTAAAAATGTTTCAAAGAGTTTTGGAGATATAAAAATCACTGAAGATTTTAGTTACATCTTCACCCGATACGAGAAGATGGGCATTGTTGGGAAAAACGGAACCGGAAAATCAACTTTCATTAAAATGCTGTTGGGCGAAGTAAAACCCGACACGGGTTATTTTGAAATTGGTGAAACCGTCAAATTTGGTTATTACAGCCAGGATGGTTTGCAGTTTGATGAGCAACTGAAAGTGATTGACGTGGTGCAAAACATTGCAGAGGTTATCGATTTGGGCAATGGAAGCCGATTGACTGCATCGCAATTTTTGCAACACTTCCTTTTTGCACCTGAAAAGCAGCACGATTACGTTTTTAAATTAAGCGGTGGCGAGAAGAGACGCTTATACCTTTGCACCGTACTTATAAAAAATCCAAACTTTTTGATCTTGGACGAACCGACCAACGATTTAGACATTGTAACGCTGAATATTCTGGAAGAATATTTGATCAATTTCAAAGGTTGCGTTATCGTGATTTCTCACGATAGATATTTTATGGATAAGGTGGTTGATCATCTGCTGGTCTTTGAAGGCGACGCGGCTATTCGAAATTTTCCCGGAAATTATACGCACTATCGTGAATGGCGACTTGAAGAGGACAAGAAAATAAATGAAGAGGCAAAAGCTGCTGTTGCAAAAGTTGAATCTCAAATTAAGCCCCAAGCAACAAAACCGGAAATTAAAACCAAACTCACGTTCAAAGAAAAAAAAGAATTTGAAGGATTGGAGCAAGAGATAGCCGATTTAGAACAAGAAAAAGATGATCTTACCGATAAATTATCCTCCGGAAAATTGCCTCCCGATGAATTGGTTGATGTTTCAAACAGAATTACTGCGCTCATTGCGCTTATCGATAAAAAAACCATGCGCTGGCTGGAACTGAGCGAATATGAATCGTAGAGACGCATTGTCATGTATCTTTATAAATCTTATTTTTTGTCTATTATAAAACCACAATTCACAACAAAAATGGCATGCACAATCAAAATCAAAAGATAAAACACAATCAAAATCCGGGTCACGAACCAACTGAAAACTTTTTCTCCCGCGTAGAGCTATTACTTGGAAAAGATGCTTTGGAACTTATTGCTTCGCAACGTGTCATATTGTTTGGAGTAGGTGGTGTTGGCAGCTGGTGCGCCGAGGCATTGATAAGAAGCGGAATTAAACACCTTACAATTGTAGATCCCGATCGTGTGAATATCTCCAACATAAATCGTCAACTTCCTGCAACAACATCAACCCTTGGAGAATTAAAAGTAGAAGTGCTGAAGAAACGATTGTTAGAAATCAATCCCGATGCAGAGATAGAGACCATTGCTCAGATATATACGGAAGAGAATTCCGCTACGTTTCATTTAGATAATTATCATTATATCGTAGATGCCATTGATACGTTGTCATACAAAGCACATTTACTCATTGAATCTTGCAAAACGGATGCTCAGGTTTTTGCTTCAATGGGTGCCGGCCTTAAAATGGATCCGTTGCGGATTCATATCACAGAATTTTGGAAAATAAAAGGCTGTAAGTTATCTGCCGCTTTGCGGCAAAAATTTCGGAAGGGAGAAAGCCCGTCCAGAAAGTTTCAGTGTGTTTATAGCGAAGAGCTTTTGCAAAACAAAGGAGAAAACAGCGAGTTGGAAGAGAAGGAAGAAGGCGGCATCATCAGTTATTACAAACCGCACACAAATGGAACCATGTTACATATCACGGGAATATTTGGATTTATGTTGGCCAGTTTGGTTATAAACGATATAAATAAGAAATTGATAAATCTGCAGAAAAACTAATTGACAGATTTAAAGCCCAGAGAAACAGTTGATTACATGGTGAATGTCGCGTAAGCGAAAATTTCTATAAGCACAGAAATCGAAACTCGAAACTCGAGATTCGGAACATGGGAATTCGGGAATCGGTATTCGGTGTTGGATGTTAGATATTCGGGGATTTGTTAATCGTAAATCGGACACGTAATTGGATTCTAAGCAACAGAAACACACAAAACCTAAATCACGAAAAAACAAATAGAATTCGCAATTAGATTTAGCCCTCGCATCCTGTATCGCGCATCTCATTTCACTTACCACTTACTACTTATCACTTATCACTTATCACTTTTAACTCTTAGTTCTTAGTTCTTAGTTCTTAACTCTTCATTCTCAACTTATTTTATCTCCAGCCCCAATTCATCCGAAAGTTTCTTCAAAGCCGGGTTTTGTTCCACCATTTCTTGGAAAATCTCGTTAGAAGTAAATGCTTTTTTATTAACAACCGTTTCCGAAATTAAAATTTTCATTTCAATAAAGTCGTTTTGCAATTTCTCGTGCAACCAATCCAATATCGCTCGCACATTTTCGTCTAAATATTGTTTGTTTATTTCAGTATTAACGGTTACTTCAAACAAGTAATCACTTACCTTTTTTGGCAGATAGATTTTCATGGTGTTCTTCAACCACTTCTCTTCCAATAAGTTTTCGGCATAGCTTTCCCAAGCTTCTGTAAGAGCTTCCTGAGTATAAGTATTATCTCGTCTGTTAGTTTCATCCGATACCGGATCGTCGTTTTCCTCTTCTTTTTCCTCTTCGTCAACCGAACTAATGGAGACGCCGTGGTTAGCAATTGAGAATGTTTTTGGTTTTCTGCCTGTTGACGATATTTTTCTTTCCGGTTTCTTCTCTTTCTCCTCCTCTTTTTCAGCAGGAGTCTCTCTTTTTTCTGTGCGCTCAACTTCTGCGTAATGCGGATCGCGCTCGGTTAGCTTGTCTTCCGTGTAGCTTTCTTTTTTTACATCCGGTTTTTTCGTTTCTTGCTGTTTCTCTACTTTTTTCTCTTCAGCTTTTTTCGGAGCGTATGTCCTGGCAGTTTGTGAAGCATCTATCTCTTTTATCGAATCCTTTTTGGCACTGCTCTCTCCCACTCCGTCTGAAAGTTGACACATTTTGATAAAAGCCAATTCTAACAACAAGCGTTTACTTTGACTTATTCGGTAATTCAAATCACACTCATTAGCAATTTCGATGGCTTTGTATAAAAATTCGTTTGAGCATTTTTCTGCAGTATCAATGTATCGTTTTTTGATGGATGGGCCTACTTCAAAAAGCATAACCGAACGAGGATCTTTGCTGATCATCAAATTCCGGAAATGCGATGCCAGTCCGGAAATAATATGTTGTCCATCGAAACCGTAGCCCAATATTTCGTTTATAATCAATAAACTATCCACAACACTTCCTTCCAAAATAGCATCGGTGAGTTTAAAATAATATTCGTAATCGAGCACATTTAAATTCTCAATAACGGCTTGATAGGTTACATTCCCAGATGTGTAGCTCACGGTTTGATCAAAAATGGATAAGGCATCGCGCATTCCTCCATCTGCTTTTTGAGCAATAATATTCAGCGCCTCTTGTTCAACCATCACATTTTCTTGTTTGGCCACAAACGTTAAATATTCCACAATGTCGGCTAAATTAATCCGATTGAAATCGTACACCTGGCAGCGCGAAAGTATGGTGGGTATTATTTTATGCTTTTCGGTTGTTGCCAAAATAAATATGGCATGTTTGGGCGGCTCTTCCAATGTTTTCAAAAATGAGTTAAAAGCCTGTGCCGAAAGCATGTGAACCTCATCAATAATATAAACTTTGTATTTCCCAATTTGAGGTGGAATCCGAACTTTGTCAATCAAGTCTCGGATGTCTTCCACCGAGTTGTTTGATGCAGCATCCATTTCGTGAATGTTGTACGAACGGTTTTCGTTGAATGCAACGCACGATTCGCACTCATTGCAAGCTTCCTGATCGGGTGTTATGTTGAAACAATTTATTGTTTTCGCAAAAATACGCGCACAAGTCGTCTTGCCCACTCCACGTGGTCCACAAAACAGATAGGCATGTGCAAGCTTGTTGTTCGAAATGGCATTTTTCAACGTAGTTGTCAAAGCCTTTTGTCCAATAACCGATTTAAAGGTTGCAGGACGGTATTTTCGTGCCGAAACAATATAATTGTCCATAATAGTTTATAATTTGAACTACAAATCTAATGAAAAAAAATGACTTTATAAATAGCATTTCAAAAACGAGAATAACGTGTTACATTGAGCTTGTCGAAATGCACTGTTTACAGTTTTCTTATAATGACTATTTACACATAAATTTTGTTCTATTGATTTATTTTGATTTTCTTGCATTTATTCCATAATTAATTTATACATTTGGGGGATTGACTGTTATTGACTCTCTTTCCGACCTTTAAAAGGATTAAAAAGAGATCTTTAGAGTGTTTAACAATTATCTTTATTTTACAATTTCCAGAAAAGGAACAATTATGGAACTTAACCGCTCACTACCTATATTATTTTCGATTTTTATACTTGCTTTAAGCTCGTGTGGATTATACAGATCATCGAAAGTCAATACAAAGGCATTCGATGAGTTAGAAAATCCCATTTTAGTGCAAAGTGCAAATTCTGCTTTTCCTATGCCGGATATACCCGAATCGATAAAAGACGGGCAGGAGCATGCTATCTATTTATCGAAACACTATTGGGATAAATTCTCGTTTAATGACACATCACTTATTTCGAAACCCGAAATAACAGAGCAAGGTTTTGTGGATTACATTCATATTTTGAATTATATCCCTTTTAATAATGCACGTAGATCGGTGCGGATAATGTTATATAAAGCACGCGAAAACCCAACAATGCTTGCTCATCTCGGGTCTCTGTTTCAAAAATATTATTACGATGCAAACTCTCCTTTCAGAAACGAAGAACTATATATACCCGTGCTTGAATCTTTGCTAAGCTCTCAATTGTTGTCTGAGACGGATTACGAAAAATATGATTTTCAGAAAGAGATGATTCATAAAAATAGAATTGGCACAAAAGCTGCCGATTTTGTTTACACTCTTCCCAATGGCACTTGGAAAAGAATGCATGCTTACAAGAGCGATTATTTGATACTCTTGTTCATCAAACCCGAATGTAAAGTTTGTGAGGAAATTAAAAATGAGATTGAAAACTCTAAAATGCTAAACGAAGTTTTTTCTCGCAATAGTTTCAATCGGAGTATGCTCACAGTTTTAACTATCTATCCCGATGCTGATGTTGAACAGTGGCGAAAATTATTACCGCAAATACCTCAGAAAAATTGGGTGCATGGATACGATAAAGACATGACAATTACCCACAAACGAGTTTATGACATCAAAACAATACCTACGATGTACTTCTTGAACAGGAATAAAAAAATATTGCTGAAAGATACTTCGGTAGAGGAGATAGAAAGCTATTTTATGAAGAGTGATTGAGTTCCTCTTTTCGGGATTTGACATAAAAAAAGCTCGAAAATCAACTTCGAACTTTTTTCGTTGTATAGAGTTACTTTTTTTCTTTATAAAAACTCGGTTTTCAACTGATCCGCCCATTTTGTGATACGATCCTCAGTTTCGTTGTATTCATTGTCTTCGTCCAGGGGCAAACCCAACCATTTTCCATCAATAACAGCCGACGAATTATCGTACGTATATCCTTCATCAGGAACTGCACCTACAATTTTCACTTTATCTTTCAACTCTTCGTGTAAAACAAAAATCGATTCAGCAAAACTACTTGAAAACGAGGCGCTGTCTCCTAAGCCAAATATGGCAACGGTTTTTCCGGTGAAATCCATTTTCGAAGAAAAAGTTGGTAGAAAGCTTTCCCAGTCGTCTTGTAAATCTCCCATACCTGTGGTTGATGTGGCCAAAATAAGGTGCTTATATGGTTGAATCTCATCGATAGATACGTTCCCAACGTCAAACAGATCTGCTCCTCCATCAAATTTATCTTTCATTCTGTTAGCAATTGATTCTGTGCTTCCACTGGAGCTTCCGTAAAGGATAGCGATTTTTTCCATTGTTTGTAGTAAGTTTCATGAATAATTGGTGCGATTAAATTTCCGATGCAAAAGTAGCAAATAAGTTTGGATATTAAATTGCTAAAATCAAATTAATAGTAGGGACTATATGCTTCAAAGGGGTAATAATATAAACAACCGTTTGAAAAGATAAAAAAATCGATTACTTTTGCACTTATATCTTATATGCTGGCGCGATAGTTCAATGGATAGAATAGGAGTTTCCTAAACTTTAGATCCGGGTTCGATTCCCGGTCGTGCTACTAATTCTGTAGTTAAATCTACATTTATCAAAAAAAACACCGGTCACTTTCCATCATAATATTTAATAATTATTCCGTCTGTTACGAACGAATATAAAATAAATATGTTCTAATTATATATGCTTGATAATTGAGGATAAGGTAGCTGTAATAATTATCCAAGAACGTTATCGAATACGCCAATTAAACTTTGGATTTTATTATTCATGCGTTTTTTATAATCTAAAAATTAAATTCAAGTATGATAAAAATTAGAAGTTAAATTTAAAATTGAAAATGATGAAAAAAATAGCAATTAATGGAATGGGACGTATTGGTAGAGCAGCACTAAAAGTAATTTTAGACACACCCGGGTTGGAATTGATAGCAGTCAATGACATTGTGAGCATTGAAAACATAGCATATCTACTTAAATATGATTCTGTTTATGGAATATATGAAAAGGATGTAACATTTGATGAGAATAATATTATTGTAGATGGAAAGAAGATTAAGTATAATTCGGTTCGTAATCCTGAAGAATTACCCTGGAAAGAGAATCAGATTGAGATAGTTATTGAAAGCACAGGTCTATTTACTACAAAAGAAGATGCTGCAAAACATATTACTGCCGGAGCAAAAACTGTAGTTATATCTGCGCCAACCAAAAGTAAAGATATTCCAACTGTAGTTCATGGGGTAAACACTAAAGATGGCAAAACAAGTGTATTCTCTTGTGCAAGTTGCACAACCAATAATATTACTCCTGTAGTTGAAATATTAGACCGTAGAGTTGGTATTAAAAAAGCAATAATGACTACAGTTCATGCTTATACTGCAACACAAGCTCTCGTTGATGCTCCTTCAAAAAAGAATTTTAGATTAGGACGTGCAGGAGCAGCTAATATAGTGCCCACATCAACAGGAGCGGCAATTGCAACCACTAAAGCATTGCCCGAATTAACTGGTCGGTTTGATGGAGTGGCACTTCGAGTTCCAATTCCTGTAGGGTCTATTTCAGATTTAACTTTTGTAACTGAGCGCACCGTAACTGTAGAAGAAATAAATTCAATATTAAAAGAAGAAGCCGAATCAGAACGCTACAAATTAGTTTTGGCCGTAACAGATGATCCTTTTGTTTCTTCAGACATTATCAAAAGCCCGTATGCTTCAACAGTAGATATGGGTATGACGCGCGTAGTAGATGGCGATTTACTTAAAGTGATGACGTGGTACGATAACGAATGGGGCTTCACAAATCAAATGATACGTCAAATTTTAGATGAAGAATAACTTTATGAAAATGAAAATATATAATCCGAAAGGATGAAAAAAAGTATATTTTAAATGGAAATCTCTCTTCTAAAATCGATAAATGAGGATTTGTTACCATCACATACCTGGATTATTAGATTGTCCATAATAAACCAACGTATGAGCTAATAAAACTATCGCTTTTTAAACTGTGACCAATGGAATAAAGTAAATGAAATTTCTCGGTAAAATTGATATAACCACCTAAATTAAATCCTATTACGGACTCACTATCTATGGTATTGGCAGAATGATAATAAAGTTCACCTCCCAATGTTAGAACAGGTGAAATGTCGTATTGTATTTCCCATCCGTAAAAAATCCAGTCCTTATTGTTTATACCAGGGTTAATCCAATATCCACCACCTCCGTAAGTAGTTAATTTACCCCATGTTTTTTGTGCCCAAAGTGGAATGAATATTTGAGCCTTTCCATTACTAAACTGATTATTTTTTATAGTCGGAATTTCGATAATTGGGAAAATGCCTATTTGTGGCATACCTGTCGTTTCTTGAATAAAACGATACTTCACACCAAACTCTGTGTAGGCATAGCCAAAATCAGGTCGTTCATTTCGGACATAATTATAATTTATTGGTAAAAGAAGGTGAATCTGTACATTGGGAATTAATCCATAATTCACTTCAAAATGGGGGCTGGTTCCTGTCCAAGTTTTGGATTGATATGTGTTTGTTGAGGCAACATAGAATTCCCAATGTTTATAATCTACAGTTTGTGGATCGTCTGTATTAAACGGCGGTCCGGCAAAGTTCCAATTAGAACAAAATAATAATAACACTATCAACAAAACTTTACGACTTGTGTAAGGGGTAAACATAATTTATAGTTTTTGAGTTTCAAAATATTGAATCCCCATTCAGAGAATAAGTGTTTTTGTAGTGCTTCGGATTGAAAAATCAATCCAACAATTAATCTGACAAAAATCACCCTATGGTGCCGATTATGGTGAATGCTGTTTTAGGACTATATTTTAATTTCATGATGAAGAAATTAACTTTAAATATCCCTATATTTTAGAGTTATCAATGATATAACAAGCAACATTCAGATACATATATAACATTAAAATGTTGCTTTATGTTTAATAGCTCTACTTGTCATCTACGCAGGTTCCATAAGACGTACGCAAGCGCTCGTCAGCAACCGAAGCTACTTAATGTATTTGAAACTCCTTGTAATATTGGAGCATTATTGAAACGCACTCTATACAACACGTTTTATTGAATGTTCACCTTATTAATCAACGTTCTCACAATATCTCTTTCAGATACAACTTCATCTTTAATTAAAAAAGTCTCCACTGCTATAGCAATGGAAACTTTAATATTATCGAAGTAACTGCCGGGAGCAATATATAACTATTGATTTTTGCTAAGGGTTTGTAATGAAATAAGTTGACTGTTTGAAACGAAGCTATTTTATTCGTTAACGACTTGAAAATTCTGCGAATAGCGGGCTATTTAATGAATTTTCAGAAAAGTTGAAGGGCAAAAGAGCACGTTTAAAGCGCCAAGTTATTTCGGCACAATCCCTAAGCTCGGCGTTTATTAACAAAGCTACTGCTATTAACAGATATCGATCTGCTAATCAATCGCATTCCTTGCTGTGTACGCAAAACTAATCGTTCCCAAATCGTGTTGGGTTTATATTGAACCAAACGAATTGCATTTAAAATAACCGCAAGTACGCTCAATTCGTGAATAAGCATTCCTGAAGCCAAGTTCACATTTTTTGTAAGCACTCCTGTCAATAATAGTGCAACTGTTCCAATGGCCAGGAACATGTTTTGTTTCATATTACGTACAGTCGCCTTTGAAAGCTTCAGCATATATACTAATTTATCAAGATTATCGGCCATTAAAACAACATCTGCTGTTTCCATAGCAACATCGGTTCCGGCAACACCCATTGCAATCCCAACATCAGCTGTTGCAATTGCAGGAGCATCGTTTACACCATCGCCAACCATGGCTAATTTAATACCTTTCCCCATGCAAGCCTTCACTTTATTTACTTTATCTTCCGGAAGAAGATTAGCAAATACTTTCTGGATGCCTATCTTTTTGCCTACAATATTTGCTGTATGCTCATTATCACCGGTTAACATTACAGTATGTTTTATTCCGGCTGATTTTAATTCGTGAATTGTATTTGCTGCTTTACTCCTCACTTTATCAGCAATCGAAATGATTCCTAACACACTGTTTCTATTGGCAACAAAAACTGCTGTATTTCCGCTTTCCTCTTGCTTAACAGCATAAGAATTCACCTTGGCATCAATATCAATGTTGTTTTCAAAAAGTCCCTTGCGATTTCCAAGATATAGAGAATCTCCATTGAGATTTACCTTAATTCCACGACCCTTTAATACATTTACATCCGTAGGCTTATTAACGAGTTCTAATCCATTTCTTTCAGCCTCTTTTACAATAGCTTTACCAAGATGGTGTTCAGATATCAATTCAGCTTCAGCAGCCATCGTTAAGAGTTTATTCTCGGATATTCCAAATGATTTGATGGTAGTAACAGCTGGTCTCCCTTGCGTTAAAGTACCCGTTTTATCAAAAACAACGGCATTTAATTTTGAAAGATTTTCCATAACCTCTCCACCTTTAATCAAAATTCCATTCCTGGCTCCGTTACCAATACCGGCAACAATGGATACAGGTGCTGAAATTACCAAAGCTCCGGGACATGCAATTACTAAAAATGTAAGCGCTAAATGAACATCCTGGGTAACAATCCAAACTAAAAGTGAAAGAGCCATAATTCCCGGAGTATAAATTGCAGCAAACTTTTCCAAAAATCGCTGCGTCTTTGCTTTTCCTTCTTGTGCTTCTTCTACCAATTCAATTATTTTAGAAAATGTGGTATCCTCTCCAACCTTTTCTGCAATCACTTCAAGATATCCGCCCTCTAATATGCTTCCGCTAAATACCTGATCGTTCTCATCCTTACTTACAGGAACTGACTCTCCTGTAATTGTGGATTCATTCACAGAACCTCTCCCTGAGATTATTCGCCCATCAATAGGTATCTTCTCTCCCGTTTGAATAATGACCAAGTCATTTTTTACAACATCCTCGGCTTTTATTACCGATCGTATTCCATCGCGTAGCACATTGGCTTCCAGTGGTGCCATTTCCATCAGCGATTTAAGAGAAGAACGTGATTTTTCTAACGAACGTCCCTCCAGGAATGCACCAAAAAGGAACAAGAAGGTTACTGCTGCTGATTCAACGTATTCCCCAATAATTAAAGCACCTATAACGGCAATTGTTACAAGGAGTTCTATGCTAAATAATTTCATGAGTGAGGCTTTCCAGGCTTTTATAAAAGTAGGATAACCGGCCACTAAAGTTGCTACAATTAAAAGAGTATTTAATACTGTTTCATTCCAATTAAATAAATAGGTAATGAGTGCGCCCATAAGTAAGAGGGCGGCACTGTACATTATTTTGTTTATTTGTTTAGCTTTCATAACCTAACTTGTTTTTTAATGATTTACGATGAGAGAACAGGAAATCCAACTTTTTCAATCAATTTTTCTAATTGATCGGATGAGACTTCTTCGCTGTCATATTTTACTTTTACTTTGCTGGAGTTGAATAGCACTTTTGCTTCTTCCACACCGTGTTCTTTGTTTAGAGCACCCTCTATTTTAGCAATGCAACTTGGGCATGTGAGGGTTTCTAATTGAAATTTTATAGTTTTCATATCTTAATTTTATTTTATGATTTTATTAAACATTTGATCATTTGGCTCCTCATTATTTAGTGTCTGCCAGAAAACGATTGTTTATTGAGTCTTTGATAAGAAAAAGGCAAAGACAATGCCTAATCCATCGGTAGCTTTCGAAGTTTTTGCCGTTTTCTTACAAAGATTATTTATATTTACAATCGAAAATGATTAGTGACCTGCATGGCTGCCTTCCCCCGAATGAGAAATTGGTTCATGTATTAAATTCTCAAGAGCTTCAAGAGTATGTGTATATTGTACGTAAGCTTCTACATAAGCTCTTCCCTGTTCCACAGAGTTGTCTTTTGTTTTACTTAGCTTCATTGCTTTAGTAAACTTTTCTTTAAGTACTTCTCCGAGATGATTATTTACTTTTTCAACCAAATGATCAATATCATTTTTATCCAATGAATTATCAGCCATTTCCACCATTGGAGTCATTGAACCAACAGGTTTCAATCCTGTAAAGGGAGCTCCTTCACCTTCTCTATGAAGACGAACCAATGTTTCCAAAAAGTGAGTTTCCAAAATTTTATTTACTTCTTTGTTACTACCTTTAAGTTTTAAAGTTTGGTTGAATTTTTCAGTAATGATTTCATCATACTTTGGTTCTACCCATTTTAATACAAGTTCTACGTTTTGTTGCTCCAATGCTTTTAAAGCATCTTTTATTACCGGTCCATCATACGAATCACAATGTGCAAATGCACTTTGCGTGCTCATTAATAGTATTGCAAAAAGTGCAAGTGCAAATACTTTTGCATTGATAACTCTTGTTTGCTTTCTACCTTTAGAAAGAGTGTTCTGTGTTAATTTCTCTTTTAATTTCATAATGTTTAATGTTTTAATTGTTAATGATAAATTCCTTTTGTTTTACTTCTTCAAGCGCTTTATCCTTTGTAGATAATACCCCCGCTCTTATACCCTCTTTATGTAACTTGGAAAATGCACCCATTAATTCAGGATTTGCTTTTCCATAGTTCCCTATCCTTTCCATTGTTTCTTTTAAAAACTCTGAGTATTTAGACTTCATAATTGTTCCTCCATAATTTTTGTTTGTAAATAATTTTCATGGGCAAATGTAGTGTATAGACATGGGGCAATCGCCTCACTTTATAAAGTGAGACGTGTTATAAGTCTTATACTGGGAGTACTTTATAGGATAGGACTTGAAAATTAATTGGGATGCAGTATTATTTATCGATTAATGCCGATTTGAATTGAGAAGGTGTTTGGTTAGTAAACTTTTTAAATATTCGGTTGAAAGATGACTTGGAGTTGAAACCTGAATCAAGAGCAATCCCAAGCAAGGAATAGTGTTCAAATTTTGGGTCGTTAATTCGTGATTTCACTTCTTCAACCCTGAACTGATTAATGTATTCAAAAAAATTCAGTTTAAATTGTTCATTAATGATTTGTGATAAATGATGAGTTGAGATATCTATTTCTGATGCGAGATGAGTCAAGGTTAACTCCGGATTCAAATAGGGCTTTTCTAAATGCATATAATCGATTAACCGTTTGGCATACTCAGAGGCTTCATCTTCTTTTAGAGTAGAGCTTGAATATTTCATCTTCTCTTCGGCCAAAACTGGTTGTTCCTCAAATTCATTCTCGAAAATAACTTTCTGTTTTAATCCAAAATAACCAATTAGAATTACAAACACCGACAGAGTTAAGAATAGACTGTCTGTACAAAAAACCATTGAGAACAGATTAAACACATGGTGAATTACCGTAATAATAATTAATGCAGTCCAAACAACTCCAAATATAATCACCAGTTTACGTAACCATTTGAGGTTAATTGTCTCGATCGAAGAAAAATTGTTAAAGACATTGATGTCGTGCTTCTTAAATAGCCTTAGAGTAAGCACAAAGTAAAACGGTCCGGATAGCAATGTTATAATCAGGAAAAACTGAAATAATAGTGGATGATGCACATTTGTGTGTACGTTCTCCAATCTTATCTCATTGGCAACATCAGGAAAGAACGATGCCCCTAAAAGGTAAATATTAAATGCTACAAAAGGGAGTAGATGCAACAACATTTTTTTATTAAAACGATAACGTTTAGAAACTAACCGTGATGCATATAAATAAAGAAAGACTCCCTGTAACATAAATAGCGAAATGAAACTGGCGGAGAGTAAATTAAAATGAGTAAATAATTCGTGAGAATACAACGAATAGCTACCAATAAAAAGGCCAAGATAGATTAGCCAAACAATAAGTATATTGTCGTGAATCATCCTTGATTTCTTCTGAAAGAGTAGCAGCGTGAAAAAGAATGCATTAAAAACAGCTATGTAAAAAAAATATTGCATGCGTAAGCTTCGAGAATTATGTATGAATATGAACTCTTTTGTAAATATATTATTTTTATTTCACTTGTAACTACAATTGGAGGATTAGTTTAAAGGTTTTAGAACTTATTTAAGATAATAGCTGTATAAAAGAGCGCTTTAAGCAATCCATTTAATGAAATGGTTTTGAATTTTGAGGAGATGTAGGTAAGGTTTAAGGAGAATTTTGACAGTTATTAAACTCTATTTTCAGTTTTAACAGTTTGTTTTTTTTATGCTTACATCGAAATAGTCTTTGAGATTAAAGAAGATAAGCATTATCATTATCATGTGACATTACATTGTAGACGTATGGATATGAGACTTATGGGACAATTAAAGAAGTCGTTGTTATAGAACGAAAAATGAAGTAGAGGTGTAGCATTGCTACGACTGAATTAAAAATCTATGTCTATTTATTTGAGAGCATATCGCCATGCGCTGATACAATATCTAAATTGGCGGTCTCCCTCCCTACCCCACTTTATTTATTTGCTTAAATTTTACTACCTTTGCACACTCAAAAAATAAAAACGTAAAAAAATGGCATTACAGTGCGGTATTGTTGGACTTCCTAATGTGGGAAAGTCAACCCTTTTCAATTGTTTATCGAATGCAAGAGCACAGGCGGCTAACTTTCCATTCTGCACCATAGAACCCAATGTTGGAGTAATTACTGTTCCTGACGAACGAATCAATAAATTGGCGGAATTGGTTAAACCACAAAGGATACATCCCACTACAGTTGAAATTGTGGACATTGCGGGTTTGGTGAAAGGTGCCAGCAAAGGAGAAGGATTAGGGAACAGGTTTCTTGCCAATATTCGTGAAACAGATGCTGTGTTGCACGTGTTACGTTGCTTTGACGATGAAAACGTAACGCACGTTGATGGCAGTATCAATCCTGTAAGAGACAAAGAGATTATCGACATTGAGTTGCAGCTAAAGGATTTAGAAACTATAGATGCACGTATTGGTCGTGTTGAAAAAATTGCCAAAACTGCACAAGATAAAGAAGCGAAAAGAGCTTTTGATGTTTATACTAAAATTCGCGAAGCATTGATAAAAGGTGAATCTGCACGTACTGTGGAGTTTGAAAGCAAAGAGGATATCAAAATGGCCAACGAATTGTACCTGCTTACTTTAAAGCCCGTGATGTACGTTTGCAACGTGGATGAAGCCAGTGCTGTAACCGGTAATAAATATGTAGAGCAACTGCGCAAAGCTGTGAAAAATGAAAATGCAGAGATATTAGTTGTAGCGGCAAAGACCGAATCAGAAATCGCGGAACTGGATACTTATGAAGAACGCCAGGAATTTCTCTCTGAAATTGGATTGGAAGAATCGGGGGTAAATCGACTTATCAAATCGGCTTATCAATTGCTTAATCTAAAAACGTTCTTCACCGCAGGACCTCTTGAAGTGCGTGCTTGGACGTTTGAAGATGGTTGGAAAGCTCCTCAATGTGCAGGCGTGATTCATACCGATTTCGAAAAAGGCTTTATCCGTGCAGAAGTAATAAAATATGAAGATTTTATTAGCTACGGCTCAGAAAATGCTTGTAAAGAAGCGGGTAAAATGAGTGTAGAAGGTAAGGAATATGTGGTGCAGGATGGAGATGTGATGCATTTTAGGTTTAATGTTTAGGGAGCAAGGGGGTATGTGTTTTGTGGTATGGGGTGTGAGGTTTGCGGTTTCAGATAAAGAAAATCATATCAACGCCATTTTCATTTTTCAATTAATGAAGTTTTCAACTTTCAATTAATGCGAACTCAATACCTAACATCCCACACCAACAAATACACATGCCCCATCCCACAAAACACATACCCCACACCCCAACCCTCACAACACTTTTCTCAACTCCTCCCTATTTAACACCGTTATCTTCCGCTTATCAATAGAAATAATCTCTCTTTCAACCAACTCGCTTATCGTACGCGCAAGCGATGGGCGTTGAACGCCAAAATACTCAGCCATTTGTGTGCGATTCCGTTTTAATATAAAACTGTTATCTTCTTCTGAAGTATGTTCCAAAATAAACAATGAGAGTTTTCCCTTGATGCTTTTGATAGACATCATTTGTACTTTCTGGGACATAAAAACCATCATATT
>JAQVGF010000023.1 GCA_028696875.1 Dysgonamonadaceae bacterium | reverse complement strand
TCAATTAGAAAGATAGTAATCTAACGCCTCTTCAATCAATGCTTTATCAGTAGTTTGATTAATCTGTATATCGCCAATATTGCCCAACAGTGTAAAGTTGATGGTCTCGCCTTCGTTCTTCTTGTCGTGAATCATATATTGATAGAGCGCTTGGTAGTCTTCTTGAGTGAAGGTGAATCTACCGTAGTTTTGTTTTATAAATTTAGTCACTTTGTCGAGTGTCTCTTTTGGAAAATTGCACAACTTGTGCGAAAGATACAATTCGGCAACAACTCCCCAAGCTACTGCATATCCGTGAGGGACGGGTCTTTCGTTGTCCAAAGCAAAGCTTTCGAATGCATGACCAATAGTATGTCCTAAGTTCAACGCTTTGCGGATGTTCTTTTCAAAGGGATCTTGCTCAACAATGCGTTGTTTTATAGAAACTGATTCCATCACTAAATCATTTAGCAACTTATAATCGATATTTTTTAAATCAAATTCCAAAATTTTTCTCCAAGTACTTTCAGAATCCAACAGAGCGTGTTTTATCATTTCGGCATAGCCGGAAAGAATATCTTTCGGGGTAAGGGTGTTCATAAACTCCGACGAAATGATGATATATTTTGCAGGATAAAAAGCACCAATTTCGTTTTTGTATCCCTCAAAGTTTATACCCGTTTTGCCGCCAACAGCGGCATCAACTGCTCCCAGTAAAGTAGTGGGAATATTTATATAAGTAATTCCACGCTTAAAAGTTGCGGCAGCAAATCCTCCCAAGTCAGTTATCATTCCTCCGCCTAAATTGATAAGCAGTGAGTGGCGCGTGGCGCCATTGGCGGTGAGAAATTTCCAAACATGTGCCAAGTTTTCGATGCTTTTGTTTGAGTCGCCTGCCGGAACAACCACTCTTTTGGCTTCATTTATAATTAGCAAAGACGAAATAAGAGGGTAGCAATGTATATCTGTATGTTCGTCTGTAAGAATAAATAATTTATCGAACTTAATTTTGTCTAATATATAGACAAGGTCGTCCGTAATTTTGTTGCTTTTAATTATTTGTTGCATCACTTTTTAAGTTGTATAT
Organism: Dysgonamonadaceae bacterium; assembly: GCA_028696875.1. Taxonomy (GTDB): domain Bacteria; phylum Bacteroidota; class Bacteroidia; order Bacteroidales; family Dysgonomonadaceae; genus UBA2632. Next base: position 20,615 of record JAQVGF010000023.1, on the reverse strand, counting down.
CGTTGTATATCTGTGTGTTGATGGATTGAATTCTATTTCAATGCGTTATAAAGTTCGTCTTGTATTCGTTTGCGGGTGTTCAAACTCGATAATCTATTGGGTGATCGGCTGGGGAAGACACGATTGGAAAGAAAGATGAAAATCATATTGTTAGTTGGGTCCACCCAAAAGCTTGTTCCTGTATATCCGGTGTGTCCGTAAACCGAAACAGGCGCTTGCGGACTTGTTGGACTCGCATTGTTATTGCGAATGTCGGGTTTATCAAAACCCAATCCACGACGACTAACGCTGCTTTTTGTAGTAGTAAAAAGTCGCATCGTATCATCGCTTATATATCTTTCCCCACCATATGTACCGCCATTAAGGAACATCTGATAAAGCTTGGCCAAATCGTTTGCATTGGAAAAAAGTCCGGCATTTCCCGAAATGCCGCCAAAGAGGGCTGCTCCTTCATCGTGAACGTAACCTCGAAGTGTTTGCTTTCTGAAAAATGCATCGTTTTCGGTTGGTGGTATGTTATCAATGCTCATGTAATAGAGCGGTTGAAAAGTAGTTGTTGTTGCTCCCAGCTTGTGAAAGAAGTTGTTTTGCACATACTCGTTTAAATCTTGTTTCGAGATATTTTCTACAACTTCTTTTAATAGCATGAAATTGAGACAACTATAAGCATATCGTCTGCGAGTTCGTAAGTTTGTTTTAATTATTTCCGAAAGAAGAGTTTCTTGCATTTTATCGCTTCCAAACATTTTATCGGCAATCGGATACTTAAAAGTAGAAGAGTTTTCGTTTGAAATTAAATCAGGTTTAAACTTATAATTGCTTCGTCCCCACATGCCCGAAAACGGTAAACTGTGGATGGCTGACTTTCTTCTTGAAAGCAAGGTGCCTGAGTAACTGTCGGGATCAATAGCGAATGTATAATACGGAATAAAAGGTAAGATCCCTGATTCGTGAAACAACGCTTCACGAATTGTTATGGAGGCTTTGTTTGTATTTTTTGTTTCCGGAATAAATTTTTGGAAGGTGTCTTGTAGGCGCAACTTTTTGTTGTCGAAGAGTTTCATAATCGCCGGTAGGGTAGCAGCGGCTTTGGTTATGGATGCCAAATCATAAACAGTTTCGTCGGTCACTTTGCTGCTAACCCCATATTCAAAACTGCCAAACGATTTATCGTAAATAACAACCCCATCTTTTGCTACCAAAATCTGACACCCGGGATAGGCTTTTTGCCGAATGCCCTCCAGGGCAATTCTTTCTATTGAGTTTAAACGTTTCGAATCGATCCCTACATCTTCGGGCAGTTGATACGATAATCTTGTTTTGGAGGTTTTCAAACCCATGTTTGCTTTAAACTTTCCAGCCGTTACCGGAATGGTGCCATTCAGTTCAATTCCACCAAAAAGCGCTTGCGCAGCACTTATTTGAGAATATTCATCGTTTGTATGGGCTAAAATAACTGAGTGGCTGTTGTTCGAGGATTGAATAAACGTATTCAAAAAATAGGGAGAAGTGAAAAAGACCAAAACGGAGTTTTTTGCTTTCACTATTTTTTGGAGTAGTGGAATATCCCGAACATATTTAGTGTGGATGGAATAAACAACTATATCGTATTTGTCCAATTCTTTTTCAATGGTTTTGAGCTGATCCGATTGAGCAATTTGAAAGGTTTTAACATCACCATATTTTTGCATCCATTTCTGAAAAGGAATCAGATCGGATGTACCAATTGCCACAGAAGCAATTTTATTTTTGTCTAAGTTTTTAATGGGGAGCAGGTCGTCATCGTTTTTTAATAAAGCGATGGAAGAGTCATGCAACTTCCGAATCAACCACTCTGCATAGGTATTGTTGATTTTCCGAGTAACCTCTCCGGTTGCAATAGGAGAGAAATTTTGAACACCTAAAATGTATTTATAGGACAAAATTTTTCGAACCCTTTGTTCTAATAATTCGGCAGAAATTGTATTTTGTTCAACGGCTTGTTTTACGGATTGAAACTCACTCCTGACGTTGGGTACGCCAAGAACAATATCATTTCCGGCTAAAATAGCTTTCACGCTCATTGAAGATTGATTTGAAACTCCACGCATAGCCATTCCGTCCGTAAAGATTAAACCGGAGAACCCCATTTCTGTTTGCAATAAATTTTCTCCGATACTTGGAGTTAATGTCGCCGGCATTCCATCAGTCTGAAGCGATGGAATATTCAAGTGTCCAATCATCATTCCGGATAATCCGGCATTGATATACGAAACAAAAGGAAAAAATTCTATTCTATTTAGTCTTTCTTTGTCATGAGCTATTGTTGGCAAAGTTTTATGCGAATCCTCTGAAGTATCGCCGTGTCCCGGGAAATGTTTGGCAACTGCCATTACTCCGCCATCTTCCAAACCACGAGCGTAAGCAACTCCTCTTACGGCAACTTGCTCAGGCAGTTCTCCAAAAGCACGGTCTCCAATAATGGGATTTTTGGGATTGCTATTTACATCCAAAACGGGAGCAAAGTTTACATGAATACCCAGTTCCTTGCTCTGGCGAGCAATTTCTTTTCCGTATAAATAGAGCAATGAATCGCTTTTAATTCCTCCCAACACCATGTTTCTTGGAAACTTGGGAGCATCGGTCAATCGCATGCTCAATCCCCATTCTCCGTCTAAACCAATCAGTAATGGAGTTTTAGAAACTTTCTGTGCATAGTTTGTTAGTGTGGCTTGGTCGGCAATTGTTCCTTTAGAAAACAGAATACCACCAATTTTTTGTTCTTGAATATATCGGTTAATCAGATTTTTATTAGACTCCGTATTGCGATTGTTAACGATGACCATAAAAAGCTGACCAATACGTTCGTCCATGTTCATAGTTGAATAGACAGAATCTACCCAAAAATTCATTTTTGCCTGATCGGCATTTCTATATAAATTTGGCTGTATTTGCGCATTTGTAACTTGTAATAAGAGTACAAACAGAACAAATAGTGAAGTTTTTTTCATCTAATCAAAAGAGAGTAAGAAAGATAATAAAAGAGAGAATTAGTTGCCTCTTGTTTTTTCAAGCTCCACATCGATACGACCTACGTATGCACCTCTTCCTGAAGTTTGAAAAACCAATACTTCCTCTCCATCTAAGTTTTTGCGGAAAGAGGGTTTTGTCATAAATGTGTGGCTGTGACCACCAATAATAATATCGATATTTCGGGAATTTTCGGCCAGATTGAGCTCGTTTCTGTAACCCAGATGCGAAAGACAGATTACCATATCGCAATTGAGTTCATTGCGTAACATTTCTGCGGTTTTGTTGATGGCTTCAATTGGGGAATTAAATTTCATTCCTTTGTAATTACTCGAAGCTATAAGGCCGGCCGGACTTACGTTTGCTCCCACAATTCCAATTTTAACTCCATCCTTATAAATAATGTGGTAGGGTTTGATATAATCGGCTATAGCCGTTTCGGAAAAGTCGTAATTGGTTGAAACAATAGGGAACTTTGCTCTTTTTACAACATCTTCCAGCACCTCCATCCCGTAATCGAACTCATGATTACCTAACGTTCCAGCATCGTACTTCAGAATATTCATTGCTTCAACCTCAATTTCACCCTTAAACATATTAAAGTAAGGAGTGCCTTGCAAAAAATCGCCCGCATCAAAAAGCAGTACATTTTTGTTCTCTTTGCGCATCTTCTCTACAAATGCAGCTCTTTTTACAACACCTCCCATATTAGGATTGAACTTATCGGTTTCGGGTATAGGCTCAATTCGGCTGTGCGTGTCGTTTGTATGTAATATAACTAAATGTTGCGCATGCAAACTCAGCGTCAAGCTGAGAAGTATCAGGAGAGTGAAAATATAATGTTTCATAATGTTTTAGTTGTTTTATTCAATTGTGATTCTTCCATCAATTTTTGAAGTGATGGCTTTACCCTCGGCTGTTTGTTTGCGAACATAATCAATTATTATATCGCGAAGCACAATTCCCGTATTATTCATTTTGATTGCATCTTTAAATGCATTCATGCTGTCGTTGCCATCGGCGAGATAATCTAATGTGACCACATTGTAAATTTTATTTTTATCAATTGGTTTCCCATCCAATGTTGCACTAACAATTTTTCTATCTTTTATTACCAAATGAGCATTCGAAGAGATGCCTGCTCCTCCAATTCTGGCATAGGCATCAAAGATTTTAGAAAGATCTTCGCCTTTAAGCTCTAAGTAGGAAATGGCATTATCGAAAGAGTATATTTCGTACAGATTTCCCAGTGTAATATTCCCTTTTGGCAAAAAGGCTCTGTGTCCGTGAACGTTCATAATGGCAATATCTGCCCCGTTGGGTAGATGCTTATCTCCATACTCTTTCATTACATCGGAAGTAAAGTTTGTGAGCAAACTTTCCGGTCGACCATAGGGCATAAATTCCGCTGATTTACCTAACACTTCATTCATCTCTTTATCGAGCGATACTTTGTATTTATCTACCAGTGCTTGCATCTCTTTGTTGGTTCCTTGTTCTTCGTTCATTTCCACAATTGTCCCCGACATGCTCACAATAGAGTAGCGGTAGGGTTGTTTATAACTTCCGCAGGAAACAATCAACGAAGTTATGAGTAGGTAAAAAAGCGATTTATAATTCATAATGATTACTGTAATATATATATTTTGGCAGACACTTACACAAGTGAAAGTAAATTGTTTCTCAAAAATAATAATTTTATGTTACTCTTCTGCTACAATTTGAGTATTCAGTGTAAAAACAGAACTAATTTAACAATAAAAAAATAGTTGTAGTATCTTTTCTGAAATGCAAATTGCTAAAGAGTATTCATAAAACGGGATATAATATAAGGTCAAACGTTATACAAATCGATTTGTTTAAAGCCGACTTGAAATAAGACAAATAAAATATAGATGGTTATTCTTTTGCAGATTGGAATATTAAAATTAATTTTGCATTTCTATTCCAAAACGTTTGATTTTCAAACGTAAAAGTTTATCAAGTAAAGCGGAATTTAATAATTAACATAATAATAGATCATTGGGATGAATATATCGCTCAATAAAACTGATAGTGTAAACGGCATAATTACCATTGAAGTGGAAAGAGCCGATTTTCAAGAAAATGTAGATAAATCGTTGAATCAATTACGACGCAAAGCAAACATTCCCGGTTTCAGACCGGGAAAAGTACCCATAGGTATAGTAAAAAAACTGTATGGAGTATCTGTGCTTTCAGAAGAAGTAAATAAATTGATAAACAGCAGTCTGACTGATTACATTCGAGAGAATAAACTTCCACTATTGGGTGAGCCATTACCAGTGGAGAATTCGGAGAAGGAGTTGGATTTAGAAAAAGATGAAAAGTTTACTTTCGATTTTGAAGTAGGCTTAGCTCCTGAAATAGATTTAGTTTTCGATAAAAATGATTCTTTGCCCTACTACAAAGTAAAACTTGAAGAGGAACTTCTCGAAAAACAAATTGATGGATACAAACAAAACTTCGGAACATATGATAAAGTGGAAGAATCTGCTTTAGAAACCGATTTGATAAAAGGAACAGCAACCGAAATAGAAGACGGAGAACCTAAAGAAGACGGAATGGTAATAGAAAATGCTATTCTGATGCCTTCTTACATCAAAAATGATGAAGAGACAAAAGCCCGTTTTGTAGGTGCAAATGCCGGCGACGAAATTGTTATAAATCCAAAGAAAGCTTATGATAATGATGCTGAAGTTGGCTCGTTCTTAAATATTCCGAAGGAGGAGGCTGCCGAAATAACTTCGGATTTCAAATTTTTGATAACAGAAATTACGCGTTTTAAAGAAGCCGAAGTAAACCAAGAAATGTTTGATAAGGTTTTAGGCGAAGGCGTTGTTTCTGATGAAGCTGAATTCCGCTCTAAAATTGAGGAGTCATTAAACAATCAGTTTGTACCGGATACAGATTACTTCTTTATGAAAGAAGCACGTAAAATGATGCTTGAGAAAATGGAGGGATTGGAGTTTCCGGAAGAGTTTTTGAAAAAATGGTTGAAACTTACCAATGAGGAAGCAACCGACGAGCTTATTGAGGAGGATTTTCCAAACATCCTCAGCGACATCAAATACCAACTTGCAAAAGGGAAAATTACCAAAGACAACGAAATTAAGGTGGAAGCAACCGATGTGCAAGAACTTGCAATGCAGGTAGCTCAAATGCAGTTTGCACAATATGGTATGTCAAATTTGCCGGTAGATATGCTTCAGGACTATGTGAAGCGTATGCTCGAGAAAAAAGAGACTGTTGAGGGTCTTGCTTCCAGAGTAGTGGAAAATAAAATTGCTGCATGGTTAAAAGAGAACATAACGGTTGAAGAAAAAGAAATTACATCGGAAGAGTTTACTAAAATGACTGCCGAAGAATCACAAGCAGTTGATGAGACGGAAGATGAAGAGGATGTTTCAGATGAAGATGCAACCGAAAACGACGAAACAGCAGAAAACAATACTAAAGAAGAGCAAAAGCCTGAAGAAGAACAAAAGCCTGAAGAAGAGTAAAAATCTGAGGATTAATCCTCTTTTCAAATAAAGCGGAAAGCTTTTACAGTTAAAAAGCATTTAGAAAGTTGATTTGTAGAATCTTTGAATTTTATTCTTAACTTTGCTCTGTGTCAGTTTTTAACGAGTAAAGGCTTTCTGTTTTTTTGTATAGCAAAACTGCCGGAGCATTCATGGCATATTTTTTGTATCTATGATACTATCACTAATTAATTTTAGTCAGCAAGAATTAAACAATTTATTAATACCAATTTAAGAATTGGCTAACAGAATACAATTATGAATTACGAATTCAGAAAATACGCAGTAAAACATTTAGGGATGAATGGATTGGCACTTGACGATTATGCAAAAATCACAAGCAGCTACATCTCTCCAACAATTATAGAAGAACGTCAGTTAAATGTTGCGCAAATGGACGTTTTTTCGCGATTAATGATGGATCGCATCATTTTTTTGGGCACCCAAATTGACGATTACACAGCAAACGTAATCCAGGCTCAATTACTTTACTTAGACTCTGCCGATACCGGCAGAGATATTTCCATCTACATAAATTCTCCCGGCGGATCGGTTTATGCCGGCTATGGAGTGTATGATACCATGCAGTTTATATCGAGCGAAATAACCACAATCTGCACAGGTATTGCTGCATCAATGGCGGCTATATTGTTAGTTGCCGGAGAGGAAAAGAAACGTTTTGCATTGACTCATTCACGCATCATGATTCACCAACCATTGGGAGGCGTTCAGGGACAAGCATCGGATATTGAAATTACGGCACGCGAAATTGCAAAAGTAAAGCAAGAGTTGTTTGCAATAATATCGAAACATTCCGGAAGACCAATTGAAGAAGTTGCACGCGACTCCGACAGAGATTTTTGGATGACCGCATCTGAAGCAAAGGAGTATGGTATGGTTGACGATGTGCTGGTTAAAAAATGATAAAATATACTACTGATAAGGAATACAAATAGGAATGGCGAAAAAAAATTCGAATAAGAATCATTGCAGCTTTTGTGGCAGACCGGATAGTGATGTAAATCTTCTGATAGCCGGAGTAACCGGACATATCTGCGATTTATGTGTTGAGCAGGCTCACGGAATTGTGAATGATTCTGTAAAAAATACAGGTAAATCACTTCCCGGCTTTTCATTAAATAAATTGCCGAAGCCCATTGAAATTAAGTCTTTTGTAGACAAATATGTGATTGGGCAGGAAGATGCTAAACGTTATCTGTCGGTTGCTGTATACAATCATTACAAACGTTTGTTACAAAAAGATACGAAGGATGATGTGGAGATCGAAAAATCAAACATTATCATGGTGGGATCAACAGGTACGGGAAAAACATTATTGGCACGAACAATTGCAAAAATGTTGCATGTTCCGTTAACCATTGTTGATGCTACTGTACTGACCGAAGCGGGATATGTGGGTGAAGATATTGAGAGCATTCTGACTCGATTGTTGCAAGTAGCAGATTATGATGTGGCAACTGCCGAAAGAGGAATTGTTTTTATCGATGAAATTGATAAAATAGCTCGCAAAAGCGATAATCCATCCATTACGCGCGATGTTAGTGGAGAAGGAGTTCAACAAGGACTTCTAAAACTTCTTGAAGGCTCTGTAATAAATGTTCCGCCACAAGGCGGACGCAAGCATCCGGAACAAAGAATGATTGCGGTTGATACCAAGAACATTCTGTTTATTTGCGGAGGAGCTTTTGATGGTATAGAGAAAAAAATTGCACAAAGGCTCAATACGCGTGTTGTAGGATATTCTGCAAGCCAAAATACAGCTCATATCGATCGTGAAAACCTGATACAATACATTACACCATTGGATCTAAAATCCTTCGGATTGATTCCGGAAATTATTGGTCGGCTACCAGTGTTGACTTATCTGAATCCATTGGATAAAGATGCGTTGTTGCGCATATTAACAGAACCAAAGAATTCTATCATTAAGCAATATGTGAAGCTATTTGAAATGGACAAAATCAATTTATCGTTTGATAAAGATGTGTATGAATATATTGTGGATAAGGCTATGGAGTTTAAATTAGGTGCACGCGGACTTCGTTCAATTGTTGAAGCAATTATGATGGACTCTATGTTTTCGATGCCGAGCGAAAAAATCAAAGAACTACACATAACGCGTGACTTTGCCATGTCGAAATTGCAAAAATCCAATATTGAAAAACTACGTGTCGCATAATCCCAATTAAGAGGAAACTCTACCAAATTCTCCTTAATTTTAGTTCTTAAAACAAAAGTGAAAATAATTACCTCTGTTTCTTTTCGATAAATCGAAAAATGTAGTTTGTAGGCTTTTGGCTTGCAGATTTTTATACAATAGAAACTTACTTATGCTTATAAAAAATCATTTTTAACAACCCCTTTTTTTATATTCTAATATTATCTCTTACCTTAGTCTAAATTTAAATTCTACGGAAGTTTAAAGATTTAACTTGATTTCTATACACAATATAATGAACAATCAGAATCAAATACAAAATAAATTTCCTCATACTTTAGAAATGGATAGAGAGACTTTACACCAAAAACTTAAAAAGTTTTTTGGTTTCGACACTTTTAAGGGTAATCAGGAAGGTGTAATTAAAAGCGTTTTAAATCAGCAAGATGTCTTTGTTTTGATGCCGACAGGAGGAGGTAAATCTCTTTGCTATCAATTGCCGGCGCTCATATTAGAGGGAACTGCTATTGTAATTTCTCCGCTGATAGCCTTAATGAAAAACCAAGTGGACGCAATGCGTAATTACAGTGAAGAAGATGGAATAGCTCACTTTTTGAATTCATCGTTAACCAAAACGGAAATTGAAAAAGTGAAAACTGACATTATAAGCGGTAAAACAAAATTGCTATACGTTGCACCTGAGTCTTTAACAAAACAAGAGAACATCGATTTCTTACAACAAACTCCCATTTCGTTTTATGCAGTTGACGAAGCTCACTGTATTTCTGAATGGGGACATGACTTTAGACCGGAGTACAGAAGAATAAGGACCATTATTACTGAAATTGGGGTTAAACCGGTTATGGCACTTACAGCAACAGCCACCCCGAAGGTTCAACACGATATACAAAAGAATTTGGGAATGCTGGATGCAGCAGTTTTTAAATCGTCGTTTAATCGTCCCAACCTTTATTACGAAGTACGTAAGAAAACCAATAAGGTTGACAGCGATATCATAAAATACATACTTTCTCAAAAATCGAAATCGGGAATTGTGTACTGTTTGAGCAGAAAAAAAGTGAATGACTTTACAGAAATTTTGCAAACAAACAACATTAATGCACTTGCCTATCATGCAGGAATGGATTCTGCAACACGCAGCAATAATCAGGATGCATTTTTGATGGAGCAAGCCGATGTAATTGTCGCCACCATAGCTTTTGGTATGGGCATTGATAAACCCGATGTGCGCTATGTGATACATTACGATATTCCAAAAAGTCTCGAAGGTTATTACCAAGAGACGGGCCGCGCCGGTCGCGATGGAGGAGAAGGGAAGTGTATTACTTTTTATTCGAATAAAGATTTACAAAAACTTGAGCGTTTTATGCAGGGGAAACCCGTTGCAGAACAAGAAATAGGTCGACAATTGTTAAAAGAAACTGCTTCGTATGCAGAAACATCCATCTGCCGAAGAAGATTTCTCTTACATTACTTCGGAGAAGATTACAATGAAAACAATTGCGGACAATGTGATAACTGTTTAAATCCAAAAATAAAAGTGGAAGCAAAAGAATTATTAATTACGGTTTTAGAGGCAATTAAAGTGCTAAAGGAGAAACATAAAACTGATTACATTACAAACTTCTTAGTAGGAAAAGAGACATCCGAAATTGAGACGTTCGGTCATAATGAGTTGGAAGAATTCGGATCAGGGTCCGACGAAAATGCAAGCACGTGGGACAACGTTATCAGCCATGCATTGCTTGCAAACTATTTGAAAAAAGATATTGAAAACTATGGACTTTTAAAACTAACCAAAAAAGGAAAAGATTTTCTGAAAAAACCGGTTTCTTTTAAAATTATAAAAGAAAGTCCGTTAGATTTAGATGAAGATATGGACGATGCTGATATTATTGTATCGGGTGGTGGCAGTTCAGGGGCGGTCGATCCCGCATTGTTTTCTATGATGAAAGATCTGCGGAAAAAGTTATCGAAAAAACTAAATGTTCCTCCCTATGTGATTTTTCAAAATCCGTCGTTAGAGGCTATGGCGACAACTTATCCAATCACAATAGAAGAGTTGCAAAACATGCCGGGAGTTGGTGCAGGCAAAGCAAAACGGTACGGTAAAGAGTTTGTGGAATTGATAAAAAAACATGTAGATGAAAACGAAATAGAACGTCCGGAAGATTTACGTGTGCGCACCGTTGCCAACAAATCGAAATTGAAAGTCTCTATTGTTCAGGGAATCGATCGCAAAGTTGCTTTGGATGACATGGCAGCATCTAAAGCAATAGAATTTGAGGAACTACTCTCGGAGATTGAAGCAATTGTATATTCAGGAACAAAAATAAATATAGACTATTTTGTAAATGAAGTAATGGATCAGGACGTTTTACAAGATATTTATGATTATTTTCAAGAAGCACAAACAGATGATATTGAAGAAGCCATTCATGAACTATCAGAATATGAAGAAACTGAGATCAGATTAATACGTATTAAATTTCTGTCGGATATGGCCAATTAGTCTTTGCAAGAAAACGGCAAACAGTGCATTTCGACTCCGCTCAATGCGAGAATTTCGACACTTCGACTTCACTCAGGTACCTCAAGCTCAATGTAACACGTTACTCTCGTTTTTGAAAGAGTCACTGAGCGTTGTCGAAGTGTTGTCCTTTGCTTTTTTCTTATCAAAGACTCAAAAACAAGGGGCTTTCTGGCAGACGCTAATTAAACTTGATTTAAATGAGAATATTATTGAATCTATTCTTAAAATATAAGATATTGGATATTAGTATTTTATACTCTTTGCTCTTAAAAAGAAAAGCCTATTAATTAGCACTTAACCAAAGTCCCCTACGAGGGAATTTAGAGGTAAATGTAGGAGGTTTCACCTTTTTTAGAGTAGATTCATAGAATTATTTTATTTGTTATATTGCGTAGATGAATTCAGGAATTAGACATATGAAAAAAACAAAATCAATATCGAATTGAGAACCATTTTTTTAACTTTACATGGTTAGTGAGTGAAACAAAAATAAAATGGAATTACTTAAGAATATAAATAGTCCTGACGATTTAAAAAATCTTTCAATGGATCAACTCATTGCTGTTTGCAATGAATTAAGAGAATTCATTATCGACCATTTGTCGCACAATCCGGGACATTTTGCATCGAGTTTAGGAACGGTTGAACTAACAGTAGCTCTCCATTACTTATACAACACACCCTACGACAAATTGGTGTGGGATGTAGGACATCAAGCTTACAGTCATAAAATATTGACCGGAAGACGTGATCAATTTCATACAAACCGAAAATTTGGGGGCATTTCAGGATTCACTAATCCGGAGGAAAGCGAGTACGATACGTTTATTGCAGGACATGCTTCTACTTCTATTTCGGCTGCACTGGGAATGGCAGTGGCAGCGAACTTAAACGACACATTAGATCGACATGTAGTAGCAATTATTGGTGATGGTGCCATGACCGGAGGTCTTGCTTTTGAGGGTTTAAACAACGTCTCTTCTCAACCAAATAACCTGCTCATTATTCTTAATGACAACGATATGTCGATTGATGCCAACGTTGGCGGCATAAAGGAGTATTTGGTAAAAATGACCAGTTCTTCTCTGTATAATAGAATGCGTTATGGTGTGTACAAACAGTTTAAGCGACGTAATATTCTAAACGACAACAGAAAGAACTTCATTCTTCGGTTCAATAATAGCCTCAAATCGCTCATTATACGTCAACAAAATATTTTTGAAGGATTGAATATCCGCTATTTCGGAATAGTCGATGGTCATGATTTACCTTCTCTGATCCGAATTTTAGGAAATATCCAGAACATGAAAGGACCGAAACTTTTACATATACGAACGGTAAAAGGGAAAGGTTATAAACCGGCTGAAGATGCTGCCACAATATGGCACGCTCCCGGATTGTTTGATAAAAAGACCGGTAAACGCTTAAACAAATCATCAAACGGTCAGCCTCCGCGCTACCAAGATGTTTTTGGGCACACTTTGACTGAAATGGCAGCTGTCAACGAAAAAATTGTAGGCGTTACGCCTGCTATGCCAACAGGATCTTCCATGATACACATGATGAAAGAGTTTCCTAAGCGAGTGTTCGATGTAGGAATAGCTGAAGCACACGCGGTTACTTTTTCTGCCGGAATGGCAAAGGAGGGACTTATTCCGTTTTGTGCCATATACTCCTCGTTTATGCAACGAGCTTATGATCAGGTGATTCACGATGTGGCACTTCAAAAATTAAAAGTAATTTTATGCCTGGATAGAGCGGGCTTGGTGGGTGAAGATGGGGCTACTCACCACGGAGCTTTCGATTTGGCTTACTTGCGTTTTATACCCAATCTAATTATTTCTGCACCTTACAACGAACACGATTTACGCAACTTGATGTATACTGCCGTATACGGCAATTCAGGTCCCTTTGTAATTCGCTATCCAAGAGGACAAGGAGAACTTGTTGAGTGGAAAAACGAGATGAAAATTATTCCTATCGGAAAGGGAAGAAAATTGAGAGACGGAAAAGACATTGCACTGTTATCTATAGGTTCAATTGGTAATACAGGAGCATCTGCCATCGAAAAGGCAAAGGAATATGGTTTGAATGTTGCTCATTACGATTTGCTTTTCTTAAAACCTCTTGACGAAGAACTTCTGAAAGAAGTTGCCGAAAACTACCAAACAATTGTTACGCTTGAAAACGGATCAATTGAAGGAGGAATGGGGAGTGCTGTAATTGAATTTTTTGCAGATAACGGATACAATAATTTAAATATCCATCGCCTGGGCATTAAAGATGAATTCATTTCTCACGGTTCTACCAAGGATTTATTGCGTTATTGTGAACTTGATGAAGAAGGGATTTTAAAGTTATTAATAAAAGTGCAGAAACTTAACGAAGGAGAAATATAAAAACTATATGAGAATAATAATTGCTGGCGCCGGTGCAGTGGGTACACATCTTGCACGATTATTAGTACAAGAGAATCACGATATTATTTTAATGGATGAGGATAGAGAGCGTTTGAGCAACATTAAAGACAATGTTGAACTGTTGGCGCAAGTAGGTAATTGCAATTCATTAAAAGATCTTTCCGATGCCAACGTCAAAAACGCAGACCTTTTTATTGCTGTAACTCCCGAAGAATCGAAAAACATTACAGCATGTATGCTCGCCTCCAACTTGGGTGCACGCAAAACCCTTGCGCGTATCGACAATTACGAATATCTTTTGCCAAAAAACATAGAGTTTTTTCAAAAATTAGGGATAGATTCCATGATATATCCCGAAATGATGGCAGCGCGCGAAATAGAATCGGCTTTGAAAAATCCATGGACACGTGCTTGGTGGGAGTTGAGCAATGGCTCTATCATTCTATCCGGAGCAAAGATCCGTGAAAATGCACCTATATCCAGCCGATATATCCACGAACTATCACGCGAAAATAAAAAGTTTCATATTGTTGCTATTAAACGAGACAATTATACTATTATCCCTACCGGAAAAGATCAGGTATTGCCTGAAGATATTTTGTATTTCACCACGTTGCGAAAAAATTTAGCCGATCTTCCCGAAATAATGGGGAAAACCTCCTTCGAAACAAAGAATATTATCATTATGGGAGGCAGTCGGATTGCGTTGCAAACAGTTAACTATTTGCCTGATAACATCAATGTGAAAATTGTGGAGAAAGATCGCGAACGAGCCGAATTTTTAGTTGAAAAAACTCCCTCCAATGTAACCGTATTTTTAGGAGATGGGCGCGACACCGAGCTTTTGGTGAACGAAGGTATAAACGAAGCAGATGCTTTTCTTGCATTAACCGGAAATTCGGAAGCAAACATTCTTGCCTGCATTGCTGCAAAACAACACGGAGTGAAAAAAACAATTGCCGAAGTTGAAAATTTAGACTACATAAGTCTTGCCGAAAAATTTGATATTGGTACCATTATCAACAAAAAATTAATTGCTGCAAGCAAAATATATGAGTTGCTTTTAAAGGCAGATGCATCGAATATAAAAAACCTGGCTTTTGCAAATGCTAATGTGGGAGAGATCATTGCACATCCCAACTCAAAAGTGACAAGAAAACTAATAAAAAACCTCAACCTTCCTTCCGATATCACTTTCGGAGCTCTTATCCGAAATGGAGAGCCCATGCTTATTGATGGAGAGACTCTTGTTGAGCCATACGATCAGGTTGTAGTTTTCTTTCTCAACCGATCCATGAAAAGTATCGAAGATTTTTTCAGCTAATCCCCTCGATTCTAAAAAAACAGGAATGAAAACGATAAATACGTATTTCATATCAAACATACTTGGTTTCGTGCTTATCGTAGAATCATTTCTGATGCTTGCATCAGCAATTATCGGCGAGTTTTATAGAGAATCGGTTACTTCCACTATTTATATTTCAGTAGCTATCACGTTTGCTTTTGGAATGATTTTGCGCTTTATTAGTTTCGGTAAGAAAGGGAAAGCAATTACAAAACGTGAAGGTTTTTTAACCGTAACGCTGGTGTGGATTCTTCTCACGGTTTTCGGATTGCTTCCTTATTACTTAAGCGGCGCTATTTCACATTTACCCGATGCTTTTTTTGAGACTATGTGCGGATTTACTACGACCGGAAGTTCCGTTATATTGAATTTGGAAGGATTCCCAAAATCCTTGCTTTTTTGGCGAAGCCTAACGCAATGGGTGGGTGGTATAGGGATTGTGGTTTTTGTAATGGCCTTTTTACCACTTTTTGGGGGGAGTGCAATTCAACTTTTCGATGCCGAAGTGACAGGTTTCATGCAAAATCAAATAACACCACGAATAAGTAAGATAGCAAAGTTAATTTCCGCAACTTATCTGGGGTTTACTATTGTAGGGTTTCTCCTTCTTTGGGCAGGACCGATGAATGCGTTTGATGCTATTTGTCATACGTTGACCAGTATATCTACCGGAGGTTTTTCAACCAAACAAACGAGCGTAGCCTTTTTCAATTCGGCATATGTGGAATACATTATGGCGTTGTTGATGTTTGTGGGTGGAACCAATTTCATTCTTCTTTATCTCCTTTTCAAAAAACGATCATTTCAAATTTTTCGTGACGAAGAGTTCAGATGGTATTTTTTCATTGTTTCAATTTTCACTGTTTTCATGGCAACTACATTGCTCCTTACAGGGAAAATGACAGGAATTGAATATACCTTCCGAACCGTATTATTTCAAGTGATATCAAATATCACGACAAGTGGATTTGCCGTGTACGATTATTTGCAATGGGGACAATTCTATTGGTTTCTTTTTTTAGCACTGATGATTTTTTGTGCTTGCGAGGGTTCAACTTCGGGAGGAGTTAAAATCTCCAGGTTAGTTGTTTTGGTAAAAAACACATTTGTGGAATTCAAGAGACAGGTTCACCCAAATGCAGTATTGCCTGTTAAAATGAACAAATCTGTAGTGCCAACGCACGTAGTTTCCAAAATACTGGCGTTTATGTTTCTGTATGTACTGCTTATATTTTTCAGCTTTTTAGTTCTCAGCCTCACCGGCATGACATTTGACGAAGCAATTGGTGCCTCCATTACAGCCATAAGCAACGTTGGTCCGGGATTGGGTTCCAACGGACCAGCCGGTAATTTTGCCAACCTTACAGATTTTGCAAAAATCTATATGTCCTCGTTGATGCTAATTGGGCGTTTGGAGATATTTACGGTGTTGTCACTTTTTATTCCAAGTTTTTGGAAATAGGTTGGGAAAAAGGTGTAAGTTTTCTTACAAAGACTATCTACATAACTTATCTTTCAACCTGAGTTGCCTCGTCCCAATTATCTGTTCTAAAGGATGAAGCCGGTAAAAGATTGACATCATAAAGAGTTCCAACTATCCAATTGCGCCAAGCATATCTTACAGCCACCGGATTCAACACATTTTCACTTTTAACTAATATATCCTTGTGATTCACGATTTTGGCATTAGCCGGATAAAATACTTTGTCTTCTCCCGCAATCTCAAATCCTTCCAATTCATTGTACGAATAAAGTCCTCTCTCTGCATTTTTAAATTTCACAATTATCCCGCCATCTTTTATCTCTTGCGAATCAAAAATCGGTGCAGCGTAATCTACACTTTTGTAACCATAAGTTTGGTTAAGTGCATTGAATAATAATCGGTCAGCTACTTCTTTCTTTTTTGGAGGATGAATACTATAGTCATCTCCAACATCCATCGTAATGGCAATTCCCGAATTTGGAATCAAGTCTAAACATTGCAATTGTGCTTCGCGCATAAATGCTGAATTGTCAACGGTTTGGAATGCTTTATTGTTGCCGTACATGTAAGGTGCAATTTGCACGTAATAGAACGGAAAATCACCAATTTCCCAACGATTTTTCCAATCTTTTACCATTGCCGGAAAAAATTCTTTGTACTTCTCAGGTTCATTACGATTAGATTCTCCTTGATACCACAACACCCCTTTTATTGTATAAGGAATTAGAGGATTAATCATCGAATTAAACAATGCTGTTGGAATCTGATTTGTCTGTTTTGTAATATCTACTTCATCAAGATTGACAGTTTGATATTGCTTTATCGCGTCACTGCTCATCCATGCTTCAACTGTACTTCCTCCCCAGGAAGTATGGATTAAACCAACCGGAACATCCAAAATCTCCTGCAGTTGTTGTCCAAAGAAATAGGCAACAGCACTAAAGTCTGCAACACTCTCCGGAGATGCTTGTTGCCATGCTGTGTACTTCTCTACATCGTCTGAAGGAGTTTTTGAACCAACTCTATCAACTGTAAATAAACGTAGTTTTGGATTATTGGACTTTGCAATTGCCATAACAGAACCAAAGGTAGGTTGCCCATCGTAGCCTTTTATCGGTTGTTGCATATTCGATTGCCCTGAACACAACCATACTTCTCCAAATAATATATTTTCTAATGTAATATCCGATGCATTACTTTTAATTTTAATGGTCTGAGGTTCTTTACTGTTGTTCGTTTTTACTTCAATGTACCAAGTTCCGTTATTATCGGCCTCAACACTCATTTCCTGATTAATCCAGGAAGTTTTAATTGTGATTTTCTCTTTGGCATCAGCCCAACCCCATAGTTTGATAGTAGTGTTGCGTTGCAAAACCATATTTGAAGATACAATTGCGGGAAGTTTAATTTCTGCAATAATTGATTGGAGAAACAGCATATTAAATGCTACAATGAGGATAATTAAAATTCTTTTTTTCATCATATTATTAGTGATTTTTAATATGTAATATTTTCCTCAATTATAATTGAGTGTTTGCCTATATTTAATTAAACAGTCAATTATGATTGTAAGAATTGGTGCTTTTATTAGCAATTTTCATTTAATCGATTCATTCACAAAACAAATGTACGAATTTTGTTTATACGAAATTTATTTTTTGAGGAGGAAAATTAGGTAAAGCGATAAAAAACAAATATATTAGTGTCATTGGTTGCGAGATATTCGGTGCAGTGTAAGCAGTAACCAATTATCGGCACGATCGGAGTAATGTCCATATAATTATTATTATCTGTCTTGCTACGCACAATGCTGGCGGTATCCGTAATGTGCTTTTATGCAAAACAAAAAAAAACGCCTTATTAATAAGACGTTTACTATTTGAAAGGAAGAAATAGATTTAAAATCTTTTCTTTTTGATACGTGCTTTTTTACCACGAAGTTTACGAAGATAATAAATTTTTGCTCTGCGTACCTTACCTTCACTATTTATAGTAATGCTTTCGATAAAAGGAGAATGCATGGGGAAAATTCTTTCTACTCCAATATTATCGGACATCTTACGTACGGTAAAACGTTTGTTTTCTCCATCTCCGGTAATTTTTAATACTACTCCCCGGAAAAGCTGGATACGTTCTTTGGTTCCTTCCACAATGCGGTAAGCAACCGTTACTGTATCACCACTTTTAAATTTTGGATGTTCTTTCTTTGTTGCATCGAAAGAATCCACTGCTACTTTCATTAAGTCCATGATTGACAAAGCTTTATGTTAATGTTTAACGTTTCTAAAACGCAATATGTCAGAGACCGTCTCAACAGAGATTGCGCAAAGCGGTTGCAAAGATAGCGAAAATAATTTTATCTACAAACATACCTTTTAGTTTTTGTTTAAGATTTTAATAACAATTCTGATTGAATTAATTCTACCATGCCTATCTGTGGCTTTTGCGAATGTTTTGTATCTTTGCAATCAGAATATTTATAAGAAGCGATATAGCTCAACTACACTTTGAAAATGAGTTTTAGTTTTAGAAAAGTGATTTTTTAATCAGACTAATTATTCATAGAAATGAGGCTTTAAATCTCCGTTTCTTATTTAAAACTTCCAGACATGAAGTTCCTTCTTAAAGACAAAAAGTAAGATCAATAATGAAAGCGTTTGAAAACTCAAGTGAGCAATCAAAAATAGTTTATCTATTTATATTCTGTTTTGCCGGTCTTTTTCTTGCGGCAACATTGGTTTCTCTCATTAATGAATTGATGTTAGAGGGACAGTTTATGGAATCGGCTTGGGGAGTTCGTATAAGCTCCGCAGTTCAGATGCTTCTTATGTTTTTTATGCCGGCAATAACGCTTCTAATATGGAGCAACAAGAAGCCTATGGAGTTTTTGGGAGTGAAAAAGTTAGATGATGGCATTGTTTTATCGCTTCTCGCTTTTCTTATTTTGCTTGTTTCCATGCCTTTCATATCTTTACTGACACAGTTGAATAAACTTTTGAGGCTACCCGAGTTTTTGGGTAGTCTGGAAATTATGATGCGGGCTTTGGAGGATTCCGCTGAAAAAACAACTCTTTTACTTTTATCCGGCAAATCTATGTTGGATTATATGGGCAATATACTGTTTGTTGGAGTGTTTGCTGCCGTAGCAGAAGAGTTTTTTTTCAGAGGTGTTCTACAGCAACTTTTGGTAAAACTATTCAAAAGCAAAAATGCAGGTGTGTGGCTAACAGCTCTAATTTTTAGCGCAATGCATTTGCAGTTTTATGGTTTTTTGCCACGTCTTATATTGGGGCTGTTATTAGGATACCTCTTTGTATGGTCAAAAAATATTTGGCTTCCAATTTTGATTCATTTTCTAAACAACGCATTGGTAATTACATTCAATTTCTTTTTTAAAGAGAGTGCTTTTTATCAATCTTTGGAAGATCCCTCAATCACGCTCAATTTTATTATCTTTGGGCTTTTAAGTTTAACTTTGACAATATTCTTACTTTGGATGTTTAAAAACAAAACATCTAAAATGACAAAAACAGTAGACACACAATTTTAAATAAAAATTATGTTACAAATAGATGACACTATTATATCCGACGACGTTATCGAGTCGCACTTTATCTGCGATCTTTGCCAATGCAAAGGTCAATGTTGTGTGGACGGTGAGTCGGGAGCTCCGTTAGAAAAAGAAGAGAATGATGCGTTGAACGAGATACTTCCAATTATCTGGGATGATCTTTCGCCAAAAGCGCAAGCGCTTATAAATAAACAAGGAATATCCTACAAAGATTACGACGGTGAATTAGTGACTTCAATTGTTGATGGTAATGAATGCGTCTTTACTTATTTCGATGAAAACGGAGTTTGTAAATGCGCTATTGATAGCGCTTATCGCGAAGGAAGGATTTCTGTTCAAAAACCAATTTCTTGTCACTTATATCCCATTCGTTTGCAAAAATACCGCGATTTCACAGCGGTAAATTATCACAAATGGTCTGTTTGCAATCCGGCTGTAAAATTTGGGAAAAGAGAGGGAGTGAGACTTTATGAATTCTTGAAAGAACCGTTGATTCGGAAGTTTGGTGAAGA
>JAQVGF010000167.1 GCA_028696875.1 Dysgonamonadaceae bacterium | reverse complement strand
CTCTAGTTCCTAAAACTCCGCATGATTAGGTGTCCTTGGAAAAGGAATAACGTCGCGAATGTTGGTCATACCTGTTACAAACAACATCAATCTTTCGAACCCGAGGCCAAAACCGGCGTGTGGTGCTGTACCAAATTTACGCGATTCTAAATACCACCAAATAGGATTGGCATCCATTTTGGTATCTTTCACACGTTTCATTAGTTTATCGTAATCCGCTTCACGTTCCGAACCACCAATAATTTCACCAATCTTAGGGAAAAGGACATCCATGGCACGCACCGTTTTATTGTCATCGTTTTGTTTCATGTAAAACGATTTTATCTCCGTAGGATAATCACTTAGGATAACGGGACGTTTAAAATGTTTTTCTACCAGATATCGTTCGTGCTCCGATTGCAAATCGGCACCCCAATATACGGGATATTCAAACTTTTGGCCGCTCTCTTCCAATATTTTCACACCTTCGGTGTACGACAATCTAACAAAATTGTTGTCAACTACAAAATGGAGCCGTTCTAATAGTTCTTTGTCAATCATCTGATTCAAAAATTCCAAATCTTTTTGGCAATTTTCCAGTGCATAATTGATGAGGTATTTAACAAAGTCTTCTGCCAAATCCATATTGTCGTTGTTATCGCTAAACGCAACTTCGGGCTCAATCATCCAAAACTCTGCCAAGTGGCGCGGAGTGTTTGAGTTTTCAGCTCTAAAAGTGGGTCCAAACGTGTAGATAGAACCCAAAGCCATAGCCCCCATTTCACCTTCCAATTGTCCCGAAACAGTTAAATTGGTTTGTCTTCCAAAAAAATCTTTTGAGAAATCAATTTCTCCTTCTTTAGTTTTGGGAACGTTGTTCATATCCAAGGTTGTAACCTCAAACATGGAGCCTGCACCCTCGGCATCAGATGCCGTGATGATGGGCGTGTGAAAATAGAAAAATCCACGGTCATTAAAATATTTATGAATGGCATACGACATGTGATGGCGCATTCTGTAAACTGCACCAAAAGTATTTGTACGTGGACGAAGATGCGCAATTTCGCGCAAAAACTCCATGGAGTGACCTTTCTTTTGTAATGGATAAGTTAATGGATCAGCTCCGCCGAAAATTTCTATTTCAGTTGCCTGAATTTCCACTGTTTGCCCTTTGCCTTTCGACTCTACCAATGTTCCATTCACACTGAGTGAAGCTCCGGTAGTGATTGGTTTTAAAAACTCTTCTCCAAAATTTTTCACATCAATCACAATTTGCAAATTGCTTATGATTGATCCATCGTTTAGTGCAACAAAACTCACGTTTTTGTTTCCTCTGCGGGTACGTACCCATCCTTTTACGTTCACTTCTTCTCCGAAGTTCTTAAGCTCTAAAGCTTCCGAAATTTTTATTCTTTTTAGTTGTTTCATATCAGCTAAATCTCTTTGTAAAGAGACTTAATTATCAATATAATAATGGTTATTTATTTATTACTTACGCTCGCGCGCTTTTGGAAAAACACGCGAGCGGATCTTAATAAGCTCGACAAAAATTTTCTGTTGTGTCAACTTTTCTATTTGCTCATTTACATCAATTAAGAATCTTCTTAATCAAATGCACCCATGCGCAACATATTCACTTCCTTTTCTGTTAGATAACGCCATCTTCCTCTTGAAAGATTTTTCTTGGTTAAACCGGCAAAATATACGCGATCTAATCTAAGAATGCGATAACCAAACTTCTCGAAGAGACGACGCACAATTCTGTTCTTTCCCGAATGAATTTCAATCCCGATTTGTGTTAAATCTTCTTCGGTGACATAACTGATTGCATCCACAAGTATCTCTCCATCTTCCAACTCCACACCATCGGCAATAGCCTGCATGTGTTCTATTGCAACAGGTTTATCCACCCAAACCTGATATATCTTTCTCTTTTCATATCTTGGATGAGTAAGTTTTGATGCCAGATCACCATCATTTGTTAGCAACAATACACCTGTTGTTCCTCTGTCTAATCGTCCCACCGGATATATTCTTTCAGAACAGGCACTTCGAACCAAATCCATAACTGTCTTTCGGTTTTCAGGATCGTCTGTAGTTGTAACAAAACCTTTGGGTTTGTTTAACAAAACATATACTTTACTTTCAAGTTGAATCGGTTTATCATGAAATGTTACCTCATCAGCGCGCATAATTTTTGTGCCAAGTTCCGTAATTACTTCTCCATTTACTTTGACAACGCCCGCTTGAATAAATTCATCGGCTTCTCGTCTGGAGCAAACTCCGGCATTGGCCAAGTATTTATTTAAACGTATTGGTGCAGTAGGATCTGCATTTTCTTTGTACTTAACTTGTTTAAATGGTTTCTTCTTACGCAGTGGTTTGATTACTTTTTTGGAACCACCTCCGCGACTATAACCTCCTCTGTCTCGTGGAGAATAACCCGACTGCTGATTTCCTCTATCCGAAGAGTATCGGTCTGATCTTTCTGACGATTGGTAACTGTCGGAAGACGAATACCTGTCCGATCTTTCGGAACGCTGTGATCTGTCCGGCGAAGAATATCTATCTGACGATGAACGCCTATTGGGTCCTGCGATTCTATTTCTATTATCGGCTGAATAGGGACGATCGCCAACTCGTGGTCTGCGCTTTCTGTTTTGCTCATCTCTGTCGGCATACGATGAACCTTCTCTTTGATTCGGATTTCCTTTTCTGTCGCGCCCGGAATCTTGTTCAGGACGTTGACTTTTTGGATTAGGAGTTATTCTTCTTTCCTGATTATCTTTGCTCGAAGAATCATTTCTGTCTCCGGATGTTTTCTCTGCATTGGGATTGTGTTTTTCTTCGTTATTGGTTTTCATTTTTCCTTAATTAATTTAATGGTTGAATTTTTGTACTTGCCTCACGGCATTTTTTAAATAGTTAAAGTCTCTTTCATCAATTCTTTAAATTCCGGTATAATTCTGTGGATTAATTGCGTTTAATTCCGCTTTAACCTCTTCATTTACATTTAACTGGTTAATAAATTTCTGAATACTCTCTTCGGTTATTGCTTCATTTGTGCGCGTAAGCGCTTTTAGTGCTTCGTAGGGTTCCGGATATCCCTCTCTTCTTAGTATTGTTTGAATAGCTTCTGCAACTACTGCCCAATTATCGTCTAAATCTTCGATAATTCGTTGATTATTTAATAACAACTTATTGAGTCCTTTTGTTGTACTTTTTATTGCAATTAATCCGTGTGCCAAAGGTACGCCTATATTTCGGATTACGGTAGAGTCCGTGAGATCGCGTTGCAATCGGGAAATAGGCAACTTTGAGGATAAATGCGCAAGAAACGCATTGGCGATACCCAAATTTCCTTCAGCATTTTCAAAATCAATGGGGTTTACTTTATGTGGCATGGCCGACGAACCCACTTCTCCTTCTTTGATTTTTTGTTTAAAATAATCCATCGATATATACTGCCAAAAATCGCGTGTCATATCAATAAGGATGGTGTTGATTCGTTTAATGGCATCAAACGAAGCTCCCAACTGATCGTAATTTGAAATCTGTGTGGTATATTCTTCCCGATACAAATTAAGTTTTTCTGACAAAAACTTTTTGGCAAACAGTTTCCAATCAACAGCGGGATAGGCTACTTTGTGAGCATTGAAGTTTCCGGTTGCACCACCAAATTTTGCGGTATGAGGTATCGATTTTAAACTCTGAATCTGCGTAAGTAATCGGTATTCAAAAACCTTTATCTCTTTTCCCAATCGGGTGGGAGAGGCCGGCTGCCCATGAGTTCGTGCCAACATCGGCACATCTTTCCACTCAACGGATAGTTTCGATAAAACGGTGCAGAGTGATTCTAATTGAGGAATATAAATTTTTTGCAATGCATCCTTCCACATCAGTGGAAATGCTGTGTTGTTAATATCCTGAGAAGTTAAACCAAAGTGAATAAACTCTTTATATTGGTTTAACTTTAGCAGGTCAAATTTTTTCTTTATAAAGTATTCAATTGCTTTTACATCGTGATTGGTGACAGATTCAATCTCCTTAATTTCCGCACCATCCTCCAACGAAAAGTTGTTTACAACTTCTCTCAATGCTTCAATTTTATCTTTCGAAAAATCCTCTAATTGTGGTATCGGTATTTCACACAGTGAAATAAAATATTCTATTTCCACATGTATGCGGTATTTCATGAGTGCGAATTCCGAAAAATAAGTGGTTAGAAGTTCCGTATGTTTTTTATATCGACCGTCGATGGGAGAAATGGCCATTAGTTCGTTTGTATTCATTCTAAGAGTTTGTAGTCCTGTTAGTTTTTAGTTGTTTTTGTTAAATAGTGGTCAATTTTTTTATTCGTCATCTTTTCGTGTTCGAAAAAACACTATCACACACTGCATTCTGACTGTGTTTCATTCAATTGCGAAAAAGAGGATTTGTTGATAATATATGACTCTAATTTTCCAAAATTTTGAAACCCTTGTTCTAATTTTTTTTATTATTGAAAATAAAAGAAAATAATTTTAGGGGCAATATGTTTATCTATTAACCAATTGATAATGCAAAAATATCACTTTTAAAGGGAAAGTAAAAATTATAGAAGAAAAATATTGGATTTATTTTGCATCTAATCAAAAAGAATCTATCTTTGCATCGCTTTTCGCAAGAGTATGTTTCAAGAGTGAAGCAAAAAGAGCGAAATACCGGGCGTTTAGCTCAGCTGGTTCAGAGCATCTGCCTTACAAGCAGAGGGTCGGCGGTTCGAATCCGTCAACGCCCACATTTATCAATAGAGACTTACACAATGATGTAGGTCTCTTTTGTTTTATATTGTGGTCTTTGCAGGAAAGGATAAATTCCTCTTTGGTAAATATTGATATATAAACATGATCGAAAAAGCATCGCTCTCAATGAACGATGCATTTTTAAAATTATAAACTAAAAAGCATTCT